>JAJXSQ010000312.1 GCA_021784495.1 Myxococcales bacterium
CCGGCACGCCCTCCGCGCGCCGCCCGGTCCCCGCGCCCGCGCGGAGCGCGCGGCCACGCGGACCAGGCGATCGGGAGTGAGGTGCCCTGGCGCCCTTCGCCTTGCCCGGCCGCGGACCCGGGGGTAGGCTCCCCGGACCGTGCGCGCCCCCGCCGTCATCGCCGCGTGCGCGCTCGCCCTGGCCTGCCCTCCCGCGGCCCGCGCCGAGCCCGCCGCGCCGACCTCCGAGCCGAGCTCCGCCGCCGCCCCCTCGGGCTTCGTCCTCTCCACCTCCCTCGGCGGCGGCGCCGAGCTCGGCCTCTCGGCCGGCCGCGCCGGCCTGCTCGACCTCGAGGTGGCCGCCGGCTGGGAGCTCGGGAGCCCGGCCGTCCGCCCCGAGCTCGCGCTGGCGCTCGGCTTCGCGCCCGACTCGAACCTCGCCATCCGCCCCGGCGTCCGGGTGGAGCTCCCCGGCCTCCCGGTCTGGATCCGGGCGGCCGTCGACTGGTCGAGCGCCCGGTCGAACGACCTGCGTCCCCGCTGGTTCCTCGGCGGCGCCGCCTGGGAGCTGCGGGTCACCGGCGCCCTCGGCCTCTTCGTCGAGGCCGACACCGGCGTGCCGCTCTCCGCGGGCGCCGGGATGCCGCTCATGGTCCGCGCCGGCGCCACCTTCCGTCACTGATCCGTCCCCGTCGCCGCGCGGCGGCGACCCCCCGATCCCCGAGGAGAGCGCCCCATGAAGAGAGTCAGCTGGATCCTTGCCCTGGTCGTCGGACTCGCCATCGGGTTCTTCGCCAGGAGCTCGCTGTTCGGCGGAGGCCGGCCGCCGGCCCTCGCCCCCGCGCCCGCCCCGGCGGCGCGCCCGGCCCGCGCCCAGGAGGACCCGAAGGCGATCTACCGGGTGCCGGTCGACGACTCGCCGACGCGCGGCCCGGCCGACGCGCTGGTGACCATCGTCGAGGTCTCGGACTTCGAGTGCCCCTTCTGCAAGCGGGTGATCCCGACCCTCCACGCCCTCGACGAGGCCTACCCGGGGAAGCTCCGCTGGGTCTTCAAGCACAACCCGCTCCCCTTCCACCCGCACGCGCGGCCGGCGGCGGAGGCGGCCGAGGAGGCGCGGGCCGAGGGCGGCCCGGCGCGGTTCTGGGCGATGCACGACCGGCTCTTCGAGCAGTCGCCGGCCCTCGACGACGCCAGCCTCGAGCGGGTCGCCCGCGACGCCGGCGTCGATCCGGCCCGGGTGCGGGCCGCGGTCGCCGACCGCGCCTGGGAGGCGCGCATCCAGCGCGACGCCGCGCTCGCCGCCTCGCTCGGCGCCAGCGGCACCCCGAGCTTCTTCGTGAACGGCCGCAAGCTGGTCGGCGCCCAGCCGCTCGAGGCCTTCAAGGCGGCGGTGGACGACGCGCTCCAGCGGGCCCAGGCGCTCGTCGCCGCCGGGACGCCCCCGGCGCGGGTCTACGACGCGATCGCCGCGAGCGGCGCCACCTCGACGGTCTACCTGCCGGGCGGCGAGCCCCCGGCCGCGCCCCGGGCGCCGCCGCCCACGCCCTACCGGAACGTCCCGGTCCGGGCCGACGACGCCGTCCGCGGCCCCGCCGACGCGCCGCTGACCGTCGTCCTCTTCTCCGACTTCCAGTGCCCGTTCTGCGCCCGGGTCGAGCCGACCCTCGACCAGCTCCAGAAGGCCTTCCCGAAGGAGGTCCGGATCGTCTGGCGGAACCTGCCGCTCCCCATGCACCCCAACGCGATGCCGGCGGCGCTCGCCGCCGAGGCGGCGCGCCAGCAGGGCAAGTTCTGGCCGTTCCACGACCTCCTCTTCGCCAACCAGCAGGCGCTCTCCCCGGCCGACCTCGAGCGCGACGCCCGGAAGCTCGGGCTCGACCTGCGCCGCTACCAGGCGGCGATCGGCGCGCGGGCGAGCGCCGACCGGATCGCCGACGACGGCGCGCTCGCGCGGACCGTCGGCGCCAGCGGGACCCCGACGATGTTCTTCAACTGCCGGCAGGTGGTCGGCGCCATCCCCTTCGAGAGCATGCGGGCGATCGCCGAGGAGGAGCTGAAGAAGGCCCGGGGGCTCCCCGGCGCGGCGGCGCGCCGCGACGCGGGGCTCTACGGGCGCGCCTGCCAGGCCAACCTGGCGCTCGCCGCGGCCGGGCCCACCGCGGCGGCGGCGCCCGCGCCCGGTCCGCTCAAGGTCGAGCTGCGCCCCGACGACCCGTCGATCGGGAGCCCGTCGGCGCCGGTGACCATCGTCCTCTTCTCCGACTTCCAGTGCCCCTACTGCGGCCGCCTCGAGCCGACCCTGCGCCAGGTCGAGCAGGCCTACGGCGACAAGGTCCGGATCGTCTGGAAGCACAAGCCGCTCCCCTTCCACCCGAACGCGCTGCCGGCGGCCCTCGCCGCCGAGGCGGCGCGCGAGCAGGGGAAGTTCTGGCAGATGCACGACCGGATGTTCGCCGCCCAGCAGGAGCTGTCGCCGGCCGCCTACGATCGCTGGGCCGGCGAGCTCGGCCTCGACCTGCGGCGCTTCGACGCCGCGATCGCCGCCGGGCGCGGCAAGGGCCGGATCGAGGCGGACGAGGCCCAGGCGGCGCGCCTGGGGGTGGACGGCACGCCGACGATGATCGTGAACGGCGAGCTGCTCGTCGGGGCGGTCCCCTTCGAGACCGTGAAGGGGGTCGTCGACCGGAAGCTGGCCGCGCGGTAGCGGTCAGCCCGGCGCGAACCAGCGCTCGCGGAGGGCGGAGACCAGCGCCGCTGGCCCGCCCCCCTCGGCGCAGAGCTCCCAGACGGTCACCCCGCCGAGCCCCTTGAAGCCGGCCCGGCCGACGCGGCGGAAGAGCTCCGCGACCCGCCCGTCGGGGTGGAAGGCGACCACCAGCGAGGTCGGATCGGTCCCGTAGAAGAAGAAGGCGCGGGCCGCCGCCGGGATCTCCTCCGGCGCCAGCTCCACCCGGCGCACGACCCGCTGGCCGTCCACCTCGGCGAGGAACGCGCCGAGCGCCTCCTCGGAGAGGGCGACGCCGCTGTTGTAGATGTCCCCGGGGCGCTCCCCCGCCTCCCGCAGCGCCGCCTCCAGCCCGTCGCGGACCGGCGCGGCCAGGGCCCGCATCGCCGCGGCGAGGTCGCCGGCGCGCGCCAGGCCGAGCGCCTGCTCCTCGGCGGCCGGGGGGACCGGCAGCGCGAGGGGCTGGTCGATGAAGACGCTCCAGGCGTGGGCGAGCTGGGGGCTGCGGCGCGCGACCCGCTCGGCGGCGAGCCGGGCGTCGGCCCGGAGGCGCGCCGAGGGGGCGCGCGCCGTCCCGCGGGCCGACTCGTTGATCTTGTCGGCGATGGCCACGCGGTTCACCCCGAAGACCTCGTCCTCGATCACCACCACCAGTGGGGCGGCGCCGTGGGAGATGAAGACCCCCGCCTCCAGCACCTCGCCGCGCGCCCGCGCGAGCGCCCGCTCGCGCTCCTCGGCGACGCGCGCCTCCTCCTCGGCGAGCCGCGCCCCGAGCGCGTCGAGGGCGCGCCGGGCCGGGCTGCCG
>JAJXSQ010000313.1 GCA_021784495.1 Myxococcales bacterium
TCGGCCGCCAGCGCGAGGTCGTCGTCGTCCACCGCCTGCCCCGCCTCGAGCCCGGCCGCGGCGGCGAGCGCCGCGGCGTCGAGCGGGGACGGGCCGTCGAGCGCGACGACCACCGCCGCCAGCCGGCGGAGCGGGAGGCAGGCGACGGTCAGGTCGAGCCAGGACCCCGGCGCCCCCGGGCCGGGCGCGGCGGCGGCGCGGATCAGCACGTTCCGGCACCGGCCGGTCTGGAAGAGGCGGAGCGCGCTCCGGCGGAGCCGGCGCGGCGTGACCGGCTCCCCGGCGCGGAGGTCGACGAGCGCGGCGGCGACCGCCGGGTCCTCGCCGGGCGGCAGCTCGAAGCGCACCGCGGCCGCCCGCGGCGGGGGCTCCGCCCCGTCCGTCGACGCCGCGCGCCCCGCCGGGGCGGCCGCGAGGAGGAGGGCGGCGAGCGCCGCCCTCACTCGGACCACTCCCAGCGCAGCTTCAGATCGAGGCCGTGATCGCCGGCCGGCACGTAGGGGTTGTCGGTGTCCCACTGGTACTGGATGGAGGTGTGACGCCCCAGCGCGAGCTCGGCCTGGGCCATCTGCCCGCGCGCGCCCGAGATCGGGGCCTGGTAGCGGAGCCGGACCCGGTCGTCGACCAGGCGCGACTCGAACTCGGCGCGCGGCTCCACCTGGCCGGTCGCCTCCGAGTAGGCGCTCACGATGCGGACCGAGAGATCGCGGACCAGGACGCCGCGCGGGAGGAACCGGCGCACCTGCTCGTCGAGCCCCGAGGCCGACATGAGGGCCTGCGCCGCCGCCGCGGTGGCGGCCCCCTGCATGCTGGCGCCGCCCGGGGTGTCGTGGCGGGTGAAGCCGAGGGAGAGGAGGGTGACGATGTCCGGCTGCGAGAGCGGAGGGGTGCTCGTCAGGGTGAGCTGCGGATCGGCGATGGGGCCGAAGAGGTGCATGAAGATCTGGTAGTCGCGCACCTCCGCCTCGCCGTGGACATCGAGCGACATCTCCAGCCGGTGACGGTCGGTGAAGTCCACGACGGCGTGGGAGAGCCGGAACTCGTTGCCGCGGAAGACCGCCCGGCTCCCGTCGGTCATGGCCAGGCTGCCGAGCACCCCCGGGGCGGCGAGGGTCCCGGTGAGCGTCAGGTCCCCGCGCACGCCCCCGCGGACCAGGTCGTTGTCCACCCGCGCGTCGCCGTCGACCGCGAGCCGGAGGTCGAAGTGGAGCCACTCCCCGGCCTTGTCGTAGGCGCGGACCGCGGCGAGCCGCTCGCGCCGGAGCGCCAGGAGGCTCCGCTCCAGGTCGACGTTCTGGGTGTAGCGGGCCCGGACCACGTGGAGCGTCCCGGTGACCGCCGTCTCGTCGGGGGTCCCGACCGCGGTCACCGTCCCGGAGAGGACCACCGGGAGCGTGGGCAGCACCGCCACCGGCACCTCCTCGAGCCGGGCCTCGATCCGGAGCCGGGCCGGGACCAGCCGGACCAGCTGCAGCTCGCCGGAGAGGCCGAGCGCGCCGCCGTTGAGCCGCCCCGCGACGCCGTCGAAGAGCACCCGGTTCTGGGAGAAGGCCAGGTCCCCCTGGAGCTCCTCGATGGCGGCGGTGCCGCCGCGGAGCTGGAACCCCGCGTCGACGATCCGGCCGCCCCCGAGGAGCGTCGGCTCGTCGAGGCTCCCGGTGACCTGGGCCTCGAGCCCGAGCTCGCCGTGGGGGCGGCGGAGCGCCGGGAGGACGCCGGAGAGGAGGCGGAGATCGAGCGAGCCGGCGGCGTGCAGGTCGAGGGTCCGGTCGGCGCCGATCGCGCCGGCGACCGAGAAGTGGGTGTTCACGCCCTGGATGGCGAAGCGCTCGACCGCGAGCCGGGCGCCGTCCCAGGCGATCCGGACCGGCTCGGCGCTCTCGAGCTTCAGGTCGGCGTAGGCGGCGGAGAGCCGGTCGAGCCGGAGCTCGGCCCGCACCGCCCCCGGATCGTCGAGCGTCCCGCTGGCCACCAGGACGCCGGTGACCGCGGCCCGGAGCCCCGCCGGCGCGCCCCCCGGCCAGAGGCGGGCCGCGTCCTCGAGGTTCAGCTCCGCCCGCGCCCTCCAGGGCCGGGAGCCGTCCAGGCGGGCCTCGCCGGAGAGGCGCATCCCGTCGGCGCTCCCGGTCACCAGCGCCCGGTCGCCGGCGACGGTCCCCGCGAGCTGGACCGTGCCGATGAGCGCGCCGCGGAGCGCGACCGCGTCGCCGTTGAGCGCGAGCCGGAGCTCGGGGCGCGCCCAGGAGCCCCGCAGGCTCCCGGTCCCGGAGAGCGAGCCGGTCCAGTCGCCCCCGGGGAGGCCGAGGAGCCCCGCCGGGACCCCGGCGAGGGAGAGCGAGAGGTCCCAGGGGAAGGGCTCGGCGAGCCCGATCCGGCCCCGCGCCGTCGCCGCGCCGGCGCCGGCGGTGAGCGACGCCCGGTCGAAGATCACCGCGGCGGCGCGGGCCACCCGCCCCTCGAGCAGGCCGCCGTCGAAGGCGCGCCCGAGGAAGGCGCCGGCGCCGAGCCGCGCCCGGAACTCGACGTCGGGCGCGGCCGCCGGGCCGCTCGCCGTCGCCGTCGCCTCCTCGAGCCGCCCGTCGAGGACCCGCCGCACGTCGCGCGCCCGGGGGAGCCAGCCGGTGACCGCGTCGAGGAGGTCGCGCACCGGGCCGGTGGCGCTCACGCTCGAGGCGGTCAACCGGACCGGGTCGGCCCCAAGGTCGACCGCCGCCCAGCCGCGGTACCGGAGCTCTCCCCGCCGCCCGTCGATCCGGGAGAGCCGGAGGGTGGTGTCGGGGCCGTAGCCGACCGCCGCGGCCCCGCTCCCCAGCTCGACGTCGAGGAAGCGGAGGCCGTCGTAGCGGATCGTCCCGTCGGCGCGCGGGTTGCCGTAGGGGGCCGCGCCGATCCGGGCGGTCACCGCCGCGCGGCCGGACCAGGGGAGGCCGGCGACGTGGCGGAGGGCGTCGAGATCGACGTCGCCGCGGGCGCGGACCTCGAACCCCGCCGCCTCGTCGAAGTGGATGGCGGCGTCGGCGTCGACCCGGCCGGCGCCGACCTCGACCCGCGCCCCCTCGAAGGTGATCCCCCGGCCGTCGATCCGGAAGGGGGCGTGGACCCTGCCGCCCTCGAACTCGAGGATGGCCCGATCGCCGGGGCGCGCCGCGCGCCACGGGCCGGTGAGCGCGCGGAAGCGGGCGAGGCGGGCGTCGAGCGTCGCCGCCAGCGCCGGCGGCCAGAGCGGCCCCGCGAGCCGGGCGGTCCCGTCGAGCCGGAGCGCCACCCAGGCGCCGGGGACGCCGACCCGCTCCAGCAGCTCCCCGAGCTCGACCCGGTCGAGCGCCACCTCGAGGTCGAGCGGGGCTCCGCGCCCCAGCCCGAGGCTCCCGTGGGCGGCAATCTCCCCGGGGCCGAGGGGGACCACCAGCCGGTCGATGGCGATCCGGTCTCCGAGCCAGCGCCACTCGACCCGGCCGTCGCCGGGGGCGACCGGTCCGCCGCGGAGCCCGGCGAGGCGGAGCGACCCGG
>JAJXSQ010000011.1 GCA_021784495.1 Myxococcales bacterium
TGTCCATCAACTCGCGCACGAGAACGGGTAGCGAAAGGACGAAGCGTGACCAGCCCACGCGCCGGGTCTCCCGTATGTCTCCCGGAACTCGGGGCATCACCGGGGAAGACGGGGGAAGTGCGGGGAAGGGCTCCGGGATTGAAGTGCCTGTCCTGAGAGCCAAAACGACAGAAAGGCGTGGACTGTCGCTCGGTGAGCGTTCACTGTCAGGCAAACCTCAAGTCCCTTTTCCCGCTCCATCTTGCCCCGGTAACCACCTGGGTCCCCGCGGCTTTCCGTTTCCGGCCGCCACAGGGCCGCTCCGTTGCCGCCTGGTCGCCGTGGGCGACCGCCGCCGGCGCGTCGAGCAGCTTCACGGCGTCCCGCCTCACGTCGGCGCCGGGGAGGGGCCGTACCGGAGCGTCCCCTCGATGCTCACGTGGCCGAGCAGCTCCTGGACCGCCTTGACCGAGACGCCGCGCAGGACGGGGTGGCTCGCGAAGGTGTGCGGGGCCACCTTCCGGCGGGCTTCGGGATGGGGAGGTGTAATTGTCGTCGAGCAGGCGCTGCCCCGCGGTCGGCCTGGATCACTCCCGCCGCCACTCGCGGGGGACGGAGTGGTTGGACGCGTACCGCTCGAGCCTGCTCGCCAGCTCGTTCGCCTCGCGCTCCTGCCGCGCGGCGAAGCCGAGCAGCTCCGCGGATCCGTCGCCCGAGATCTCGGAGCGGGAGACCCGCTCCGCGAGCGCGAGGTGGACCTGGTGCCAGAGCCGCTCCTGGCCGCCCAGCTGCGAGAAGGTGTGCCGCCACCAGCCCTCGTCGTGGCCGGCCGGTCTGGCGTCGCTCCCGGGCAGCTCGGTGAGCACGAGCCGGTGCCGCTGCGTGTCGATGTGCACCGAGTAGCCGGCGAGGAAATCCATCCCGACCAGCCCCTCGAAGGCATCGGACATGGGCGCGGTGACCGTGGCGGGGACGAACTCGGTGCGGGCCTCGTCGACCGAGAGCGAGTCGAGGACCACCAGCACCGCCAGGGTCCGCCCGCCGATGCCGCCCGCGATGGTCATCAGGCGGTTCGAGCCCTCGTCCAGCACCCCCAGCCGCTCGGCCAGGGGAGTGAAGAGGATGGTCCCCGGCGCACCCGTGTCGAGCGCCATCGCGGCCGTCACTCGGCCGTTGAGCTTCACCGGGATGATGATCCGCTGCGACTGCCCCTCGAGGGCCCTGTACGACACGGCGATCTGCCTGGGGGCCGGCGCCTGGGGTTCCCCCGGCGCTTCGGTGGAGGCGGGCGCCACCGCGCCGGGGCCCGGGGCCGCGACGTTCGCCACCGCGGGAGCAGGAGCGACGGCGGGCGCAGGAGCCACGGCGGACGCGGCGGGCGCGGCGACCTGGGGCTCCGCCGTCCGGGCCGGAGACGGCGCGGTGATGGGGCTCGCGAGCGGCGCGGGCGGGACGGGCGAGGGCGACCCGGCGACGCACGCTGGCGGAGACTGCGCCCCGACGAATCCCCGGGTCAGGTAGCCAACGCTGGCGCTTGCGAGCGCCACCAGCCCCACCAGCGGGACGCTCATCCCCGGCGAGGGCGACGCAGGCGCCGCCCGACCGGAGCTCGGCGGAGAGGGGGCCATGTCGAGAGGCCGTCCCGGAGCGCCCGTCGCGCCCGGTCGAGCCGCCGGCAGGGAGGCCCCGGCCCGTTGCTGCTGCGCCCCCTCGCGGGAGAAGGCCGTCTTGCAGAACTCGCAGTAAAGGGCGCCGTCACGGTTCTGCTGGTGGCACACGGGGCACGGCGTCGCCATGGCGCAGATCTGCTCAGGTTCACGGGGCGGCGGCAAGGCCGTCGATCGCGTCGCCGCGCCCGCGGCGGCGATCGGTCCCCCGTCGGCGGCACCCGCGGGGCGCCGGGACCGGCCTCACCGCGACGCTCCGCCGACGCGGCGGGGGCGCGAGCCGATCGTCGAGATGCAGCTCGGACCCGCTCGCTTCGCGGTGAGCGCGAAGGGATCGGCTGCCGCCCGCGGACTCGCCCACCGGCTCGTCGTCAGGCGGAGCCGGCCGCGCGTTCGGTCGATGGCGCTGGCCGGACCCGGACGCGGACATACTTGTGATACGGGGTCGCCGTGATCGGGTCGCGGTGCGCGGCGTCGGTGAGCTCGTTCACGATCGGGCCGACGACACGGCGGCCGCCGTCGGCCGTCGGGTATCGCTGGCCGTAGCCGTGCGGGAGCGTGACCATGCCGGGCAAGAGCCTGTCGGAGAGCTCCACCCGGACGTCGATTCGCCCTCTCGCGGACTCGCACACCGCCCACGCGCCGGGCACCAGCCCGAGCCGCGCCGCGTCCTCGGGGTGCACGTGGAGCGCGCCATCCGGATCGCTCTTCCGCCAGGCGGGATCGCGGAAGATCTGGTTCGCGTTGTAGGCGCGCCGCTCTCCGGCGATCAGCACCAGCGGGAACTCCTCGCCCCGGGGCTGGTCGGTCTCGGTCGCGAGCGCCGCGAGCGCCTGCAGCATCTCCGGGACCTCGAGGTGAATCCGCCCATCGGGATGGCGGATCCTGCTCCACACGTCGTCGAACCGCTCCGTCCCGAGGAGCGCCCCCGACCGGCCCGACAGGAGCCGGGAGAACAACGCCTCGCCGAGGTCGGCCCCATCGCCGCGGAGCTCGGTGCGGCGCACCGCGTCGCCGTGCTGGCGCGCGTACCGCAGGGCCGCCGCCCAGAGCGGCGCCGTGGCGGCGGCGCCGTCGGGCAGCGCCTGGCCGAGGGAGTCCTGCAGGACGAACGCGGCGTACCTGCGGAGCCGGGGACGCATCCGGAGGAGCGCCGCCAGCGCGAGCGGGAACAGGCGGGCCCGGGGCCAGCGCCGGTCCACGCGCGCGATGGCGCGGAGCACCGGGAAGCCCCGCGCCGGCAGCTCGCCCATGGCGACGAGCAGCCGGCGGTACATCTCCGGCTCCGGCAGGGTGCCCGGTGCCGCCGGGAGGACCGGCGCGCGGAGGTGGGCCGCCTGCGTGGGGAACTCCATCTGGTAGAAGGTCGTCTCCCACTTCTCGAACTGGGAGGACGCCGGCAACACGTAGTGGGCGAAGCGCGCGGTCTCGGTGAACGCGACGTCCACCACGACGAGGAGCTCGAGCCGCGCGAGCGCGCGGGCGTAGGCCTGCGCGTCGGCCCCGGTCAGCGCGGGGTTCGCACCATCCACGACGAGGGCGCGCAGGCGCCCCGGGTGATCGGTGTCGATCTCGGCGGGCAGGACGTTGGGCGGGAACAGCTTCGAGATCTCCGGGATCCCCGTGATCGCGGTCGTCCACGACCGGCTGGCCGGGCCGGGCGGGTCGGAGTGGCCGATGAGCGGGAACAGGAACGTGTGGAGCGCGTTGCAGCCGGGCTTCGCGAACTGACCCGGGACGAGGAACAGCAGCTTCTCGAGGTACGAGTTCAGCGTGGAGTGCAGGCTCTGCTGGAGGCCGAGGTCGACGCGCACCGAGGCGCTCCGCGCCCCTGCGACGAGCCGCGCGACGCGCACGACGTCCTCGACCGACACCCCCGCGCGGCGTGCGTACGCCTCGACGGGCACCTCGAGCAGGGCGGCGCGGACGCGGTCGAACCCGCGGGTGCGCGCCTCGAGGAAGGGGCGATCTTCGAGCCCCTCTCGCACCATCACGGCGAGCATGGCCGCGAGGAGGAACGCGTCCGTGCCGGGGGACGGCCTCAGGTGGATGCGCGCCAGCGCCGCCGCCTCCGTCCGCCGGGGGTCGATGACGATCAGCGTGCGCGCCGGATCCGCGGCCACGGCGCGCAAGGTCTCGCGCGCGTTCCGGATCCCGTGCGCCTGCCAGGGGTTCGTGCCGATGAGGACGACGACCTCCGCCTCCTCGACGGCCTCGGCGACGTGGCACGTCTGCCGGCCGAAGAGCCGACCGTTCACCCAGAAGTCACCCGTCTTCTCCTGCGCGAGCGCGGAGTAGTGGTAACGCGTGCGCATGGCCTCGACGAGGCCGCGGCCGTACACGCCACCCAGGTGGTTCCCCTGGCCGCCGCCACCGTAGTAGGCGAGCGCGCGGCCGCCGTGGGTGTCTCGGATCGCGACGATGCGCGCGGCGATCTCCCGGATCGCCGTCTCCCAGGAGATCGGCTCGTGCGTGCCGTCCGGTCGCCGCCGGAGGGGGCTCGAGAGGCGGTCGGCGTGGCGCTGGTAGTGGTCGAGCCGCGCGGCCTTCTGGCAGAGATAGCCAGCGGAGACGGGATGGCGTTTGTCCCCGCGGATGCGGGTCAGGTGCCCGTCCGCCGTCTGCACCTCGACGCCGCAGTTCCTCGAGCAGAGGATGCACGCCGTCGCCTGCCAGGGTTCCGGTCCGGTGGCCGCGGTCATCGCTCGACTCCTGGCGCGCGCGTCGGGTCGTCGGCGGCGGCATCGGCGGGCTCCGGCACCGCCAGTTTGCGCGCGGCACGGAGGATCCGATCCGAGAGCTCCGGATCCTCGACGGCCCGCGCGAGCGCCAGCGCGCCCGACAGGAGCGCGACGGTCGCGAGGACCCGGTCCTCGGGCGACAGCCCCGGCGCGGCAGGCGCCCGCGGCGCGAGCTCGGCCACGAGCTGGCGGACGTAGCTCTCGATGGCCTCTCGCGGGCGGCCACGCGCTCGCCCGACCTCGGCCGCCAGCGCGGGCAGCGCGCAGCCGCTGGCCGGATCGTCGCGATGCGCCCGGCTGAGGTAACGGCCGACCACGGCGCAAAGCCACGGGACGCCCTCGAGCGCCTCGAGGCCGGCGAGCAGTCGCGCGCGCGTCTCGTGGAAGGAGGCGCGGAGCGCCTCGGCGAGCAGGGCGTCCTTGGACGCGAAGTGGCCGTAGAACGCGCCCGCCGTGAGCCCGGCCGCCTTCATCACCTCGTCGACGCCCGCGGCGCGGAACCCCTTCGTCCGGAATCGCCGTGCTGCGGCGCCGAGGATCTTCTGCCGCGTCCGGGCCTTGTGGTCGAGGGAGTAGCGCACGCCATGGGATTACGATCGTAAGCCCATCGACGCAACCCCCATCCGCCCCGGGCCCCCGAGAGGGCCTCCCGGTCGCCGGGGTTCCAGGTGGCCGAGGAGGAGGTCTCCCTGGTGGCGCGCCGGGATCGGCCCTACGATCCCGCCATGTGCGGCCGGATGACCCTCGCCAGGTGGGACGTCCACGAGCTCGCGGCGCTCCTCGGCGCCGACCTCCTGCCCGAGCACGCCGCGCTCTTCCGGCCCCGCTACAACCTCGCCCCGACGCAGCAGGGCTGGATCGTCCGGGTGGTCGGTGGCCGCCGCCGGTTGCTCCCCGCCACCTGGGGACTCCAGGGGCCGCGGGGCCCCGTGATCAACGCGCGCGCCGAGACGGCCGGGCGGCTCCCCACCTTCCGCCCCCTGGTCGCCGGCGGGCGCTGCGTCGTCCCCGCCGACGGCTTCTTCGAGTGGGAGGGACGGCGGGGGGCGCGGGAGCCGCTCTGGTTCCACCCGGGGCAGGGGCCCTTGCTGATGGCCGGCCTCCACCGCGACGGGCCGGGCGGCGGCTTCGTCGTCCTGACCACCGCCGCCAGCGGCGCCGTGCGCCCCGTCCACGATCGGATGCCGGCGCTCCTCACCGCCGCCGAGGCCGGCGCCTGGCTCGAGCGGCCCGACCTCTCCCTCCTGCGCCCGGCGCCGGACGACCGGCTCGAGGCCTTCCGCGTCTCGGACCGGGTGAACTCGGCGGCCGTCGACGACCCGTCGTGCGTGGCGCCGATCCCGCGGCTCGCGCCGGCGCAGGGCTCGCTCGCCCTCGGTGGCCGCCCTCCGCCGGAGCGTGACGGCCGGGCCTGATCCGCGGCCGGGCGACCGCCGGGCGGGACGAGCTCGACGAACGCGGCCCCCTCTGCGCCGGACTCGGGCGGTGCAGGGAGCGCTCGCTTCGTACTAGCATCGCCGGCGCAGGCCTCGCTGCGGATCCCGGACGATGGGGGAGACGCGGATCGGCGCGCGGGGAACGGCCGGCTCGGGTGAACGGGAACGCCCGGAGGGGGTTCCTGGACGCCGGGATCGGTCATCGTGAACGCGGTGCGGACGGGGAGGACGCCATGGCACGGGACCAGCTGGAGAGCGCCGACGGGCGGGCGGCCGCGGCGCTGCGGGCGCTCGACAAGGAGGAGCTCGTCCGGATCGCGCTCGACGACGCCAAGAACTGGCTGGCGCACGACGGGCTCTGGTTCCAGGCGGTGGAGCGCGCTCACGGGATGGACGCCGCCATCGAGGCCGATCGGGCCGCCTGGGAGCGCTTCACGGTCATCGAGGCGACCCGGATCCTGGAGCGCCTCGGGCTCGAGCCGGGCGGCGGCATCCCGGCGCTCCTCCGGTGCCTGGAGCACCGGCTCTACGCGCGTCTCAACGTCCAGGAGGCGATCGAGGTGACCGCCACCCGCGCGGTCTTCGTGATGCGCGACTGCCGGGTCCAGTCGGCCAGGAGGCGGAAGGGGCTGCCGGCCTTCCCCTGCAAGAGCGTCGGCCTGGTGGAGTACGCCGAGTTCGCCCGCGCGGTCGACCCGCGCCTCCGGACCCGGTGCCTCGCCTGCCCCCCCGACGAGCACCCGGACGACGCGTGGTGCTCCTGGGAGTTCACGCTGGCGGGCTGACCGTCGCGGGCCCCCGCGCCCGGCTCGCCGGCGCCACCGGCACGCGGAGCAACAGGCACCGACAGTACGTGCCGGCCCGGGCGGGTCCCTTCCCATGTTCGAGACCCCGTCGGTATACTCGGAGTGTGTCGCCCGGGAACGGCATCGAGCAGGACCCGCGGATCACGGCGCTCGTCGAGCGCCTGGGCGTCGGTCCCACGCTGACCGGCGGGATCCTGCTGGTCGACGACGAGCCCTTCAACCTCCGGGTGCTGCGCGATCTCCTCGAGGGGCGCTGGACCGTCCACCAGGCCTCCACCGGCGAGGAGGCGCTCGCCGTCGCGGTCGCCGGCGCGGTGCCGCTCGACGTGGTGGTGGCCGATCAGCGCATGCCCGGGATGAGCGGGGTGGACCTCCTCGCCGAGCTCCGGACGCGCCGGCCGGACGTCGCCGGCATCGTGATCACCGCCTTCGCCGACATGCAGGCGCTCGAGTCGGCCATCAACCGCGCCCAGGCCTTCCGGTTCCTCCGCAAGCCGTGGGAGCCGCCGGACGTCCTCCAGGCGATCGAGCAGGCGGGCGACTTCGTGGCGCAGCGGCGCACGATCGGCCGCCTGGTGGAGCTGCTGGCCCGGCGGGAGGAGGAGCTGCGGGGGTCGCTGGACCGCCTCCGCTCCCAGCAGGAGACCCTGCTCCACCTGGAGCGGGTGAGCACCCTCGGCCGGCTCGCCTCCGGCATCGCCCACGATCTGCGGAACGTCCTCATCGGCCTGCGCGCCGCCGAGGGGGAGCTGCAGCAGCTCGACGTCGCCCGCGACCTCCGCGAGTTCCTGGGGCTCGGGCTCTCGCAGGTGGACGGCCTGCTCCACACCCTCCAGACGCTCCGGGAGTACTCCCGCGGCGGGACGCTCGAGCTGGCGCTCGGGACGGTCGAGCCGGGGCGGCTCGTCGACGACGCGGTCGCGATCTCGCGGATGGATCTGGCCTTCCGGCGGCGGCGCGTCGACGTCGTCGCCCCGCGGGACCTCCCGCCGCTCCAGGCGGACCGGCAGAAGCTCACCCAGGTCCTGGTGAACCTGATCCGCAACGCGCTCCAGGCGACCCGGGACGGCGGCGCGGTGGGCGTCCGGGCGGGGATCCTGCCGGGCGGGGAGGTCGAGCTGGTCGTCGAGGACGACGGCCCGGGCGTCCCCCCGTCGCTGCGGGAGCGGCTCTTCGAGCCCTTCGCCTCGGGCAAGGGAGAGCTCGGGCTGGGGATGGGGCTCTACATGGCCCGGCTGGTGGTGGAGCGGCACGGCGGCCGGATCGCCGCCACGCGGGGCGCGCTCGGCGGGGCGCGCTTCGAGGTGGCGCTGCCGGTGGCCGGGGACGGGGCGCGGGGCGCCCGGGGAGCAGGCGATGGAGAGGGAGGGGACGATGGAGAGGGTCGATCGAGCTGACGGCGCCCGGAGCACGCACCGAAGGTACGAGGACCTGGAGGGCCAGGAGGGGCGGCAGGTCTTCTTCCGCCCCCACCGCCACTCGGCGGCGGATCTCGCCCCGCTCGCCGCCAGCGTCCGCTGCGAGCTGGCGGGGGCGACCCTCGACTGCCCGCTCCACGACGTCTCGCAGAGCGGGATCGCCTTCCGGTGGCCCGCCGGCGCCCCGGTGGACGCCGGCCAGCTCCTCCGGCTCAGCCTGCGCTTCGACGACCACGAGGCCTTCCGGGGGGTGGTGAAGGTCGGCTCGGTCCGGAGGCACGCCGGCGCGACCGTGATCGGCGCCTCCTTCCAGGAGTTCCTGCTCGACGTGGAGGAGCTCCACCAGCTCCGCGCGGTGCGCGGGTGGGGGGCCGGGGCGCCGCGCCTCGAGCTGGCGCAGCGCCCCTGGCGCGTCGCGGGGGGCGAGCGGTTTCAGGCGCTCGTCTCCGAGCTCCGGCTCCACTTCGAGGACGCCCGCCGCGAGCTCGGCGAGCTGGAGGCGTCCCTGCCGTGGGAGGTGCTGGGGGGCCCGCCCAACCCGGCGCGCGCGGCGCTCGTGGAGCGGCTCCGCGGCGGCTTCGTGGCCGACGTGGTCGCGCAGACCGAGGCGATCGCCGCGGCCCTGGCGGAGGTCCCGGGCGGCCTCGCGAACCCCGGCGCCCGCCAGTGGTCCCTGCGCCACCTCGACGAGCACCTCCTCGCCGCGCCCTCCGCCCAGCGGGCGCTCCGCAAGCCCTTCGGGTACCCGGGCGACTACGAGATGATGAACTTCATCTACGAGCGCCACTTCGAGGGGCCGACCCTCTTCGCCCGCGCCGCCGGGCTCGCCTTCGTCGCGACCCGCGCGCCGCTCGCCGTGCGCTGCCGGAAGGACCTGGTGCGAGACCAGCTCGGCGCGCTCCTGGCGCGGCGGGCCGGCTCGCACGAGCCGGTCCGGGTGCTGTCGATCGCGGCCGGCCCCGCGCAGGAGCTCTTCGAGCTGTTCCAGCGGCTCGAGGAGCTCCCGGCGCCGCTGGAGGTCGTGCTCTTCGAGCAGGACCGGAACGCGCTGGCGCACGCCTGGCGCCGCCTCCACGCCACCGCCGCGGTCCGCTTCCCCGGGCGCCTCCGCCTCACCTTCCTCCACGACTCGGTGAAGCGGCTCCTCCGCGATCCGCGGCTCTTCGCCGGGCTGGGCCAGTTCGACCTGGTCTACTCCTGCGGCCTCCTCGATTACTTCCAGCGCGCCACGGCGGTGGTGCTCACCCGGCGCCTCGCCGAGGTGACGCGGCCGGGGGGGCGGCTCCTGGTCGCCAACATGGTCGACCACCCCTTCCGCTGGGTGATGGAGTGGCACCTCGACTGGAGCCTCATCTACCGGACGCGGGAGGAGCTGCTGGAGATCGGGGCGGCGGCGGCGCCGGGGGCGCAGGGCCGGATCCTCGAGGAGGCGAGCGGCGCCAACCCGTTCCTCGAGCTGGTGCCGTCCTAGCCGCGCGTGGAGATCCCCGGGCCAGAGCTGGAGGAGGGCTGGCGTCGCTGGCTCGTGGAGCGGAACCGGCGCGGGCTCCGCGCGGGGTCCGGGATGGTCCTCGCGCTCTACCCGGCCTTCGGCCTGCTCGACCTGCTGAGCGCCCCGGGGCACACCCTCGCCTGGCTCTGGGCGACCCGCGGTGCGGTGGTGATCGCCACCCTGGCGCTCCTCCGGTTCACCTGGATGCCCGCCTTCGACCGGTGGAGCACGGCGGCCACGGCCGGCTTCGCGTGGCTCACCGCCGCCGGCATCGCGGCGATGACCGCCGCGACCGGCGGGATGGCCTCTCCCTACTACGCCGGCATCTCGCTCGCGCTCACCGGCGCCGGGCTCCTCTTCGTCTGGCCGGTCCCGATCGTGATCGCCACCCACGGCGCGACCGTCGCCACCTACGTCCTGGCGAACCTCGCCCGCGGCGCCGTGGGCGCCCCGGTGGTGGCCGCCTCGAACCTCGCCTTCCTCGCGGCGATGGCGGTGGTCGCCGGGGTGGGCCAGGCGTTCCTCTTCCGCACCCAGCGAGAGCAGCACGCCCAGCGGGTGCGGCTCGAGCAGGCGACCGCCGGGCTCGCGCGGGCGAACGCCGCGCTCCAGGAGCTCGACCAGTTCAAGACGCGCTTCTTCGCGAACATGACCCACGAGCTCCGCACGCCGCTCGCGATGGTCCTGACCCCGCTCGAGCTCCTCCTGCAGGGGGAGATGGGCCCGCTCACCGACGCCCAGCACGGCTCCTTCCAGCTCATGTCCCGGAGCGCCCTCAAGCTGCTGCGGCTCATCGACGATCTGCTCGATCTGTCGCGGGTGGAGGAGAGCTACCTCCGCCTCCGGGTGGCGGAGCACGACCTCGACCTGTTCCTCCGCGCCCTGGTGGACGAGACCGGGCCCCTCGCCGAGCGGAAGGGGATCCGGCTCGAGTATCGGTCCCGGGACGTCGCCGGCCCGGTCGCGGTCTGGTGCGACCTGGAGCGGCTGGAGCGGGTCTTCCTCAACCTGCTCTCGAACGCCATCAAGTTCACCCAGCCCGGCGGCCACGTCGCGGTGGAGGTGATCGACCGGCTCGCCGAGGTCGAGGTGCGCGTCGTCGACGACGGCCCGGGGTTCCCCCCCGACCAGGCGCGCCGGATCTTCGAGCGCTTCTACCAGGTCGACATGGCCGGGACCCGGCGCCACGGCGGCGCGGGCATCGGCCTCGCGCTGGCCCGGGAGATGGTCCTGCTCCACGGGGGGACGATCGCGGCCGAGAGCGACGGCGCGAGCGGCGCCGCCTTCACCGTCCGGCTCCGGAAGGGGAGAGGGCACCTCCGGCCGGACGCGCTCGCGACGCCGCCGGCCAGCGGGGGGGCGCCCGAGCACGGCGCCGACTGGGCGGTCCGGATCGCCGGGCGGCGCGACGCCCGCCTGCAGGAGATCGAGGAGGCGGCCGAGCGGCGGGTGGTCGAGCGGGACCAGGACGAGGAGGCGCGGCCCCACACCGCGGTGGTGATCGAGGACAGCCCGGCGATCACCCGGCTCGTCCACCTGACGCTCCGGCGGGAGTTCAAGATCCTGGCCGCGGCCGACGGCGCCGCGGGGCTGGAGATGGTGATCCGGGAGCGGCCCGACCTGGTGGTGACCGATCTCATGATGCCCGGGCTCGACGGGCTCGAGCTGACCCGGCGCCTGCGCGCCGATCCGCGGACCCACCAGATCCCGATCGTCATGCTGACGGCGCGGGGCGCGCTCGACGATCGCCTCCAGGGGCTCGAGTCGGGCGTCGACGTCTTCCTGGCCAAGCCCTTCGCCCCGCGCGAGCTGCTGATCTCGGCGCGCCGGCTGGTGCGCGCCGGGGAGGAGAGCGCCGAACTGGTGCTCACCCAGCGGATGGAGTCGCTCGAGGTGGTCGCCGCCGGGCTCGCGCACGAGATCAACAACCCCCTCAACTACGCCAAGAACGCCCTCACCGGCGTGGACCGCGACCTCCGGCGGCTGCTCGCGCTCGCCGGGCCGGCGGCCGGCGGGGAGGGCGGCGGAGCGGCGGAGCGGGCGACGCCGGGCGCGCGGGCGCTCGAGCTGCTCGACGTCGCCCGCGCCGGGCTGGAGCGGATCGCCGGCACGGTCGCCCTCATGAGCCGGTACGGGCGCGCCGGCTACCGGCGCGAGCGCGGGGCGCTGGACGCGTGGGAGGCGGTCCGGACCGCGGTGGCGCTGGTCCTGCCGGCCACCGGCCGCGACGTCCGGGTCGAGGTCGATCTGTCCGGCGACGGGACCCTGGAGTGCGTCCCGGAGGAGTTCCAGCAGGTCGTGACCAACCTGCTCCAGAACGCCATCGAGGCGGCCCCGGACGGCGGGGGGCACGTGCGGATCACCGGCCGCCGGGACGGGGCGGACCTCGTCCTCGGCGTGAAGGACGACGGCGCCGGGATCCCGCCGGAGGCGATGGCGAGGATCTTCACCCCCTTCTTCACGACCAAGGGCCCCGGGCGCGGGACCGGGCTCGGCCTCACCATCTCGCGCCGCGTGGTCGAGAGCCTCGGCGGGACGCTGAGGGTCGCGAGCCGGCCGGGCGCCGGGGCGGAGTTCGTGGTGCGCGTGCCGCACCGCCGGCCGGGGCCGTGAGCCCGGGCGCGCCGGCGGCGCGGCGCCGCGCGCCCGTCAGGCGATCTTCTGGAACTTCGCGGCGGGCGCCCCGCAGACCGGGCAGCGCGCCGGCGGCTCGCCGAACTCGACGTCGCCGCAGACCGGGCAGAGGAAGACCTCCATCCGCGAGAGGTCCTTCCCGCCCTCCAGCGCCGCGAGCGCCTGCTGGAAGAGGCGCGCGTGCACCTTCTCCACCTCGCCGGCGAAGCCGAGCATCGTCTTCCCGCGGTGCCCCTCGGCGGTCGCCTGGGCGACCATCGGCGGGTACATCTCGGTGAACTCGTAGGTCTCGCCGGCGACCGCCTCCTTGAGGTTCTGGAGCGTGGTGCCCACGCCGCCCAGGTTCTGGAGGTGGGCGAGCGCGTGGATCGTCTCGGCCTCGGCGGCGGCGCGGAAGAGCCGGGCGATCTGCGGGTGGCCCTCCTTCTCGGCGGCGCGGGCGAAGGCGAGGTACTTGCGGTTGGCCTGGCTCTCGCCGGCGAAGGCGGTGGCGAGGTTCTGGTCGGTGGTGGGCATGGGGGGATCCTAGCATCGACCCGCGCCCGCCCGGCCGCCGATCGGCGGCGCGAGCGGACGCGGCGCCGGCCCTAGAACTTCCAGGCGAGCCCGAGGTCGGCCTGCACCTGGGACATCGACGTGGTGTAGGAGGAGATCCCCTGCAACGCGTTGGCGCCGGAGAGGGTCGCCTTGGGCGCCCAGGTCACCGAGGCGTTGAGCGCGAGGGCGTCGGTCACCTCCCAGCCGAGGCCGCCGGAGAAGTGGTGCTCGGCGAGGGCGGGGAAGGCGATGTTCTCGAAGGCGCGGGAGGCGTCGAGCGGCATCTTCCCGTAGTCGTAGCCGAGCCGGATCTTCCAGGCCGGGACGACCGACCACTCCAGGCCGAGCTTCACCACCACCTGGTCCGACCAGTTCATGTTGAACGGCGTGGCCCCGGTCAGGGCGGTGTTGTTCACGTAGCGCGGCTGGTTGGCGCCGACCGTCTCCGACCACTGGATCCACTCCACGTCGGCGGCGAGGAGGAGCGACGGGACGGCGCGCCAGGCGACGCCGCCGGAGAGGACCGCCGGCTGGTCGAAGGCCAGCTCGTCCGTTCCTCCCGGCGCGTTCTGAGGCCCGGTCTGGCTCTGGAAGGGGTGCGGGCCGACCGAGAAGGCGTAGTCCTTGAACCAGGTCCGCGTCTGGTAGGAGACGCCGAAGGAGAGCGGCTCGATCGGGGTGAACTTGACGCCCACGGTCGCGCCGAGGCCGAGCGAGTTGGCGGTGTCGTGCGGCACCTGGCCCATCGCCGAGGCGGCGGCGTAGCTCATCTGCCCCCAGGCGACGTCGAGCGCCAGGCCGAAGGAGAGGTGCGCGCAGGGCTTCCAGGCGACGGTCGGGGTGAGGACCAGCTCCTGGAACGAGGTGGAGAGGGTGCTCCCGTAGAGATCGGCCGGGTAGTCGACCCCCATCCCCGAGCTGCCGAAGGCGCCGAGGCCGAGGGTCACCCCGCCGCCGACCGGCACCACCACCCCGAGGTTGGGGATGACCGAGGCGCCGCGGGTCGAGTCCTCGGTCTTGCCGGAGCCGGCGCCGGCGGCGCTGAAGCTGACCGTCGGGACGAAGAGCGTGCCGCTCACGTCGAGGCGGCGGCCCACGTCGGAGATGCCGGCCGGGTTGGACATCATGGCGCTGGAGTCGAGCGTGGCGGCGACGCCGACGCCGCCCATGCCGTCCTGCACCGGCCCGAAGCCGGTCATCCGCATGCCGTTCGTGGCGAGCGCCGGGGACGCGATCAGACCGATCGCGGCCGCGGCGAGGAGCTGGGTGGTGCGCTTCATGGAACCCCTCCAAGGGTGGTGAACCGTGCGGCGGCATTCAAGACACCCGGGGCGGCGCAGGGCAAAGCATTTTCCGTCGCACACACACCAGCCGTGTAGGTATAGCGTTTCCGTCGGATCCTGCTAGAACGCCCCGGTGAGCCCCCCCGACTTCACCGCGCTCGGCGCCCACCCGGCGCTCGCCCGGGCGCTCGCCGACCGCGGCTACGCCGAGCCGACGCCGGTCCAGGCGGCGGTGCTCGACCCGGCGCTCGGCGCCAGGGACCTCCTCGTCTCCTCCCGGACCGGCTCGGGGAAGACCGTCGCCTTCGGCCTGGTCCTGGCGCGGACGCTGCTCGGCGAGGCGCTCGCCTTCGGCGCCGCCGGCCCGCCGCGCGGGCTGGTGATCGCCCCGACCCGCGAGCTGGCGCTCCAGGTGCAGCGCGAGCTCGGCTGGCTCCTCGCGCCGGCCGGCGCGACGGTCGTCGCCTGCGTCGGCGGGCTCGACCCGCGGCGCGAGGCGCGGGCGCTGGCGGCCGGCGTCCACCTGGTGGTCGGCACCCCGGGGCGCCTCGTCGATCACCTCGAGCGGCGCGCGCTCGATCTCTCGGCCCTCGAGGCGCTGGTCCTCGACGAGGCGGACGAGATGCTCGACATGGGCTTCCGCGAGGAGCTGGAGGCGATCCTGGGCGCCGCCCCGGCGGCGCGCCGGACCATCCTCTTCTCCGCGACGCTGCCGCGCCCCATCGTCGAGCTGGCGCGCCGCTGGACCCGCGAGGCCGCCCGGATCGCCGCCACCCCGCCCGCCACGGCCCACGCCGACATCGCCACCCGCGCCCACGTCGTCGCCGGGCGGGAGCGCGAGCACGCGGTGGTGAACGTCCTGCGCGCCCTCGAGCCGCGCAGCGCGCTCGTCTTCCGCGATCGGCGCGAGGCGGTGGCCCACACCGCCGCCGGCCTCTCCGAGCGCGGCTTCTCGGTGGTCGCCATCTCCGGCGAGCTGACCCAGCCGGAGCGGATCCGGGCGCTCGGGGCGCTGCGCGACGGGCGCGCGCGGGTCCTGGTCGCGACCGACGTCGCGGCGCGCGGGCTGGATCTGCCGGGGATCGAGCTGGTCCTCCACGCCGACCTGCCCCGCGACGCCGAGGCGCTCCAGCACCGGAGCGGCCGGACCGGGCGCGCCGGTCGCAAGGGGCTGGCGGTCCTCCTGGCCACGCCAGCGGAGCGCTTCCGGCTCGAGCGGATGCTCCGCGAGGCCGGGATCGCCGCCGCCTGGGAGCCGGTCCCGACCGCCGAGGCGATCCGGGCCGCCGACGAGGTGCGGCTGTTCGCCGAGCTCGACGGCGCCGTCGACGCCGACGGGGAGGAGGAGCGCGCCGCGGCGCGGCGCCTCCTCGACGGGCGGGAGCCGCTCCGGATCGCCCTGGCGCTGCTCCGGATCGCGCGCGCCGCCCACCCCGCCGCCGAGGAGCTCCCCGAGACCGCGGCGGCGGCCCGCACCGCGCCGGTCCCCCGGGGTCCGCGCGCGCCGCGCCCCGGCCCCCCGGGCCGGACCGCCTGGTTCCGGATCACGATCGGCCGCGATCGGCAGGCCGATCCGCGCTGGCTCCTCCC
>JAJXSQ010000314.1 GCA_021784495.1 Myxococcales bacterium
CCGCCGGCGGCCCCTCCGGCGGAGGCCGCCGGTCTCGCTCCCGCGCCGGCGCCGGTCCTCGACGCTGGGGCCCTCTCCGGCCTCGGCGCCCGCGCCATCGGCCCGGCGGCGACGAGCGGCCGCGTCTCCGCCGTCGCCGCGGTGAAGCGCGGCGGCCGCACCACGATCTTCGTCGGCGCCGCCTCGGGCGGCGTGTGGCGCTCCACCGACGACGGGACGACCTTCGAGCCGGTCTTCGATCGCCAGCCGGTCCAGTCGATCGGGGCCATCGCCGTCGACCCGCGCGACCCGCGGACGATCTGGGTCGGCACCGGCGAGGCCTGGACGCGCAACAGCGTCTCCTTCGGCGACGGCATCTACCGGAGCACCGACGGGGGGGACACCTGGACGAACATGGGCCTCCGCTCCTCCGAGCGGATCGCCCGGATCCTGGTCGACCCGCGCGACGGCGACGTCGTCTGGGCCTGCGTCCCCGGGAAGCTCTGGGGCGACTCGCCCGACCGCGGCCTCTACCGGACCGCCGACGGCGGCCGGACCTGGACGCTCGTGCTCGCCGGCGCCAACCTCTCGACCGGCTGCGCCTCGATCGCCCTCGACCCGGGCGCGCCGGACACCGTCTACGCCGGGCTCTGGGACTTCCGCCGGACCGGCTGGAGCTTCCGGTCGGGCGGGGACGGGCCGGCCGCGCCCTCGGGGTCGTCGCTCTGGAAGACCGTGGACGGCGGCCGGAGCTGGAGCCGGCTCGACCGGGCGACGGCGCCGGGGCTCCCCGCCGGCCCCTGGGGGCGGATCGCGCTGGCCGTCGCTCCCTCGCGGCCGCGGATCGTCTACGCCTTCGTCGAGTCGCCGCGCTCCGCCCTCTACCGGTCGGACGACGGCGGCCGGACGTGGAGCGAGCGCGACCGGAGCCAGCTCATGGTCTGGCGGCCGTTCTACTTCGCCAACCTGATCGTCGACCCGCGGGACGAGGACACGGTCTACAAGACCGACGCCGGGCTCATCCGCTCGACCGACGGCGGGCGGAGCTTCGCGCGGGTGGGCGGACGCACCCACGGCGACTTCCACGACCTCTGGCTCGATCCGGACGACGCGGCGCACGCCATCGCCGGGGACGACGGCGGCCTCTGGATCTCCCGCGACGGGGCCAACCGCTGGTGGAGGGCGGCGAACCTCCCCATCGCGCAGTACTACCACGTGGCCGTCGACGCCCGGGACCCGTACCAGCTCTACGGCGGCCTCCAGGACAACGCCGCCTGGGTCGGCGACAGCGCCTACCCGGGCGGCGTCACCAATTCACGGTGGGAGAACGTCGGCGGCGGCGACGGCTTCTGGGTCCTCCCCGATCCGACCGACCCCGACCACCTGTACGAGGAGTCGCAGGGCGGCGACCTGGGGCGGGTCGACCGGCGCACCCTGCAGCGGCGGTCGATCCAGCCGCAGCCGGCGCCCGGGGAGACGCTCCGCTTCAACTGGAACACCCCGCTCCTCCTCTCCCCCGGGGAGCCGGGGACCCTCTACGCCGGCGCCCAGCTCCTCTTCCGGACGCGGGATCACGGGCAGCGCTGGGAGCGGCTCTCCCCCGATCTCACCACCGACGACCCCGCGAAGCAGCGGCAGGAGCGCTCCGGGGGGGTCACCGTCGACAACTCGTCGGCCGAGACCCACTGCACCATCGTCACCATCGCCGAGTCGCCGCTCGACCCCCGCCGGCTCTGGGTCGGGACCGACGACGGCAACCTCCAGCGCACCGACGACGGCGGCGCCCACTGGACCGAGGTCGGGCAGGCCGTCCCGGGGCTCCCGGCCCGCTCCTGGGTGAGCTGGGTCGAGGCGAGCCCCCACGACGCGGCCACCGCCTACGCGACCTTCGACCGCCACGCTGCCGGCGATCTCGCGCCCTACCTCTACCGGACGACCGACCTGGGCCGGACCTGGACCCGGCTCGCCGGCCCGGCCCAGGGCGTCGAGGGGTACGCCCACGTCGTCCGGGAGGATCCGGTGCGGCCGGGGCTCCTCTACCTCGGGACCGAGCTGGGCCTCTGGATCTCGATCGACGGCGGCGAGCGCTGGGCCCGCTTCCGCGGCGGCCGGATGCCGGCGGTGGCGGTGCGCGACCTCGCCTTCCAGGAGCGCGACCGGGACCTCGTCGTCGCGACCCACGGCCGCGGCCTCTGGATCGTGGACGACCTGACGCCGCTCCGGGCGCTCGACGCGGCGACGCTCGCGCGGCCCTTCGCCCTCCTCCCCGGGCGGCCGGCGCAGCAGCGGCTGCCGGCCTCGGGCGGCTGGCCGGAGGGGGACGCGACCTTCACCGGGCCGAACCCGCCCGACGGCGCGGTCGTCACGATCTGGCAGGCGGCGCGCGAGCTGCGCGGCCGGCGCACGCTCGAGGTGCTGGACGGCGACGGGCGGGTCGTCGACACCCTCCCCGTCCCCGCGCGGCGCGGCCTCGTCCGCGTGACCTGGGCGATGCGCGAGCCGCCCCCCCGCGTCCCCCCCGCCGCCCAGGTCGCCACCGGCGCCGCCCAGGGGCCCCGGGTCCTGCCCGGGCGTTACACCCTCCGTCTCCGGACCGGCGACGGGACGGTCGAGGCGCCGCTGGAGGTGGAGATCGACCGGCGGGCGCCCTACGGGCTCGAGGACCGCCGGGCGGGGCACGACGCCCTGGCGCGGCTCTCCGCCCTCTTCGGCGACATGTCCGCGCTGGTGGAGCGGATCGAGGCGACGCGCGATCGGGCGGCGGCGGCCGCCGCCGCGCTCCCCCGGGGGGACTCCCGGCGCGCGCGGCTGGAGGCGCTGGGGACGGCCGCGACCGCGCTGCGCGGCCGGATCGTGGCCACCACCGAGGGCGGCGCCATCACCGGCGAGGAGCGGCTCCGGGAGAAGGCCGACCAGCTCTACGGCGCGCTCGACGACTGGGAGGGGCGCCCGACCGACGACCAGCTCCGGCGCATCGGCGCGCTCGCGGCCGACCTCGCCGCGGTGGCGCGGGACGAGGCGGCCCTGGAGGCCCGGTAGCCCCCGCCCGCCGCGGTCAGCGCGCCGCGGGCCGGGCCGCCTCGATCGCCTGGATGGCGCCGCGCGCCAGGTCCCCGGCGCCGCAGCGGGCGCTCCCCTCCAGGGCGCGCCGAACGGCCTCGAAGGGGTTCGCCGCCTCGGGGGCGGGCGGCTCGGCCTGCGCGATATCCTCCAGGGGGCCGAGGGCGGCCGGGACGCGGGCCTCGCCCAGCGCCCAGGCGGCGAGCCGGCGGCGCGCGCACTCCTCGGAGCGCCCCTCCCGCGCCAGCTCGGAGAGCGCCCCGCGGTGGCCCGCCGCGGCGGCGCGCGACCAGTCGCGGAAGGCGGCCCGGATCGACCCGCCCTGCGACGCCCCCACCCGCGCCGCCTCGAGACGGCCGCGCAGGTAGAGGACCTCCGGATCGTCGGACCCCCGGACCTCGGCCAGCCGGTCGAGCTCCGCGCGCGCGGCGTCGAGGTGCCCGAGCCGGATCGAGCGGTCGGCGGGAG
>JAJXSQ010000315.1 GCA_021784495.1 Myxococcales bacterium
GGAGCCGGAGCCGGCGCGGGTGCCGGCGGGGCGACGGGGCCCCCCGCGGGGAGGCCATCGCCGGCGGCCGCCACGGGGGAGACGGCGGGCCTCGCCCCCGGCGAGGAGCGTGGCGCCGCACCGCGGACGAACGGATCGTTGCCGAGCGCTGGGCGCCGGCCCTTCCTCGAGCTCCCGCGCCCGGTCGGCCTGCGGCCAGCCATCGAGAGCGACCTATAGATCCGGCCTCCGGGTGCGTCAAACTCCCGATGCCCGCGGCGCGCCGGGGGAGCGTGGTAAGGAGGGGCGTGCCGACGATCCGCGTCCTCCCCCCGGGGCTCGTGAACCAGATCGCCGCCGGCGAGGTGGTCGAGCGCCCGGCGTCGGTGGTCAAGGAGCTGGTCGAGAACGCGCTGGACGCGGGGGCCACCTCGATCGCCGTCGAGGTCGAGGACGGCGGGCTGTCCCTGGTCCGCGTCGCCGACGACGGCCGGGGGATGGACCGCGACGACGCGCTCCTCGCGCTCGAGCGCCACGCCACCTCCAAGCTCCGGGACGCGGACGGCCTGGCGGCGATCTCGACCCTCGGCTTCCGGGGCGAGGCGGTCCCGGCGATCGCCTCGGTCGCCCGGGTCCGGATCGACACCACCCACGCCGACGGGGAGGCGGGCACCCGCGTGGAGATCGAGGGCGGGGAGGTCGCCGGGGTCGCCGGCGTCGCCCGCCGGCGCGGCACGACCGTCGAGGTGCGGGATCTCTTCTTCAACACCCCGGCGCGGCGGAAGTTCATGCGCGCGCCCGCGACCGAGGCGGGCCACGTGACCGAGGCGATGGTCCGGCTCCTCCTGGCCCGCGAGGGGGTCGGCTTCACCCTCCGTTCCGGCGGGCGGCCGGTCCTCGCCGTGCGCCCGGGCGAGGAGCTCGCGGAGCGGACGGCGCAGGCGATCGGGCGCGAGGCGGCCCGGCACCTCGTCCGGGTCGACGCATCGCGGGGCCCGATCGCCGTCCGGGGGGTCGTCACCTCCCCCGACCACTCGCAGGCGACCGGGCGGTCGCTCTACCTCTTCGTGAACGGGCGGTACGTGAGGGACCGCGCCGCCGCCCACGCGGTGCTGCGCGCCTACGCCGGGGTCCTTCCCCCGGGCCGACAGCCCGCCGGCGCGCTCTTCGTCGAGATGCCCCTCGACCGCGTCGACGTGAACGTCCACCCCCAGAAGCTCGAGGTCCGCTTCGCCGAGCCCCGCGAGGTCCAGGACGCCCTCCACCACGCCGTCGCGGCGGCCCTCCGGTCCGCCCCCTGGCTCGGAGCGCCGTCGCGGGGGGCGCCCGGTCCGCAGGTCGCCACGGACGGTCGGGCGGGCGCCCCTGCGTCCCCGTCGGCCTCCGAGGACGCCGCTTCGGTGCTCGCCTGGGCGCGGGCGATCCACCCGCCCGAGGGGAGCGGCGCCGAGCTGCCCCTCCGGCGAGAGGACGACGCCGGCGCCCCGCGGCTCCCCCTGCCGGCCTCCGACGCGGCGACCCCCGCCGGATACTTCGCGTCGCTGCGGTACATCGGGCAGCACGCCCGGACCTACCTCGTCTGCGCCGCGCCCGGCGGCGGGCTGGTGATCCTCGACCAGCACGCGAGCCACGAGCGGCTCCTCTTCCACCGGATCCGCGCGGCCATGGCCGGGCGGGCCTTGCAGGTCCAGCCGTTCCTCGTCCCCCAGGTGGTGACCCTCCCGCCGCCGGTGGCGAGGGCCCTCGAGGGCGCGGCCGCCGAGCTCCTCCGGCTCGGCCTCGAGGTGGAGCCCTTCGGGGGCGACGCCTTCGCGGTCAAGGGGGCGCCCGCGATCCTCGGGGGGGCGGAGCTGGCGCCGCTGCTCACCGATCTCGCCCAGCAGATCGAGCAGCTCGGGCGCGGGAGCGCCGTCGACGAGGCGCTCCACGACCTGGCGGCCACCATGGCCTGCCACTCCGCCGTCCGCGCCAACCAGGAGCTGGGCGCCGACGAGGCCAGGGCGCTCCTCGCCGGCCTCGACGCGGCCGACTTCAAGGCGCGCTGCCCCCACGGACGACCCGTGGTCTTCGAGATCCCCCTCGCCGAGCTCGAGCGGCGGGTCGGTCGCCGCTGAGCCCCGGCGCCGCCGCGATGGACGCGCGGGCGGGGTTCGGGCAGATTCCGCCGGGTGGCTCCCAGGGATCCCCGATACCGGCCGCACCGCGCGATCCTCTGGATCGTCTACTTCGCCCTCATCGCCGGCTCGATCGGCGCGGTGGTGGTGAGCGCCGCGCGCCACCTCTCCGGCCCGCACCGGCCGCCGGCGACCGGCGCGCTCCCCACCCGGACGGCGCTCCGGATCTGCGTCGACGAGCTGGCGGCGCTGCAGCGGGAGCAGGGCGAGCGCGCCTGGCGCCTCGGCGCCGAGATCGGGGCCCGGGGCGCGCCGGCCGCCTTCGACGCCTGGTCGCGCGACTGGGAGCGGCGCGTGGCCGACCTCTCCGATCGCTGCCGGCTCGACGCGCCGGAGCCCGATCCCCGGGGCGGCGGGGGGCGCGAGGAGCTGGCCCGGGCCCGTGACGCCGTCCTCGCCCTTCACCGCGCCTACCGGGTCCAGTTCGACCGCTTCGGCCAGGAGGGGGCCGAGCTGGCGATCGCCGCCGGCGAGGCGCTCGACGCGGCGCGGCGCGCGGTGATCGCGGGTCCCTGAGCCGGCGCGCGCGGCGCCTCACGGACAGGGGAGGGTCGGATCGTCGACGAGCAGGAAGACCCAGCGGTAGGACTGGGTCTCGTGCTGGGGTGCCGGGCTGCGGTTGGGGAGCGGCACGAGGACGCCCGACGCCGCGAACTCGTTCGAGACCACGAGGTCGACGACGTGGAGGATCCCGGCGCAGTGGAAGGCGTCGATCACCGTGTCCTTGGCGCAGGCGGGGCCGACGGTCGGCGGGTAGTCGTACGGCGAGAAGGACCAGGGCGTGACCGGCCGGGTCAGGTCGGTCGGGTCGGTGGCGGGGGGGATGGTGTTGAGCGCCGGCCCGGCCGGGCTGGTCGTGGAGGCGAGCGAGGGATCGTAGTCGACGAACCAGAGCGCCGTCACGAGCTCGACGTCGTTGGCGTCGTAGAGCGTCGCGCCGAGCTCGTACTGCGGCTTCGTCGCGCAGTAGATGGAGACGGGGATGATGGCCGCGCCGACCGTCGCCGGGCTGGCGGTCACGGTCTTGCCGTTCAGGGTGATCGAGTCGTCGAGGATCCGCGGCGGGGTCACCGGCGCGTTCTTCGGATACTCGGGCAGGGCCTGCGGGAGCGGGCAGCCGGCCAGCGCGGCCGCGACGGCGACGGCGGCGGCGAGCGCCGCGGGGGTGCGCGGGATCACGGCTCTCCCTCCTCGGGCGGTGGGATCCCGAGCCGCTCCGCCTCCATCCGCTCGAGGTGGCGGAAGATGGTGCGCGGGTCGACGCCGAGGTCCTTCGCGGTCTTGGTCCGGTTGCCGCCGTTCCGCTCCAGGATCTCGTTCACGTAGCGCCGCTGGAACTCAGATCGGA
>JAJXSQ010000316.1 GCA_021784495.1 Myxococcales bacterium
TCCTCCGGCCCGGCCGGCGCCGCGGCCGCGGTGGCGGGCTCGCCCGGAGCCGGAGCGGCCGGGGGCGCGTCCTGGGCGCCCGGCGCGGCCGGATCTCCCGCCGGCGCCGCCGGGGACTCCTCAGCGGGCGGCGCGGCGGCCTCGGCGCGGGCGCGGATCTCCTGCTGCTCCGCCTCCTCCTCGCTCGGGACCTCGCTCGGGGCCGCCCCGTGCTCCCCCTCGGTGAGCTCGAACTCCTCCGAGAAGTCGGGATCGCCGGTGACGTCGCCGACGTAGAGGAACGCGGCCTTCTCGAGGCCGATGTCGACGAACGCGGCCTGCATGCCCGGGAGGACCCGGACGACGCGCCCCTTGTAGATGTTCCCGACGATCCCCTTCTCGCGCTTCCGCTCGAGATAGTACTCGTGGATCGTCCCACCCTCGATGAGCGCGACGCGCGTCTCCGCGCCCGCGGCGTTGATCACCAGGATGTTCTTCGCGTCGGCCATGGCGGACTCCTCGTCCCCATGGACCGCGGCGCGGGGGGAGCGAGGCCCGCCGGATCGGCCGGCCGCGATCGGTCGGACCCCGGCGGCGCCGGGTCCCGCTGATCGTCTGCGGAGCGTCTGCTCACGAGCTCGCCATCCCTCGCGCCGGGCGGCCGCTCAATCGGCGGCCTCGGTCCCGGGGCGTGTGTCGTTCGATGCATCAGGCGTCGAGGTAGCGAGGAGCGCGCGGCTGGCCCTGTGGCCCATCCCGCCCGGTCTTCGCGAAGCTCGCGCCCTCCTTCAGAAGCTTCACTCCCGCGGGTGGTACCCCGTGCTCGCCGAAGACCGCCGCCAGCACCTCGGCTGGCCGCGCGCTCCCGGAGGGGTCCACCTTCAAGCTGAACGCGACCCTGGCCGGCCCGTCGAGGGCGAGGTGGGTCACGAGACGGTTCAGGTCTATCTCTCTTCCCGCCTCGCCCGCAATCTTCTGGTGGCGCCGCCGGTCCCCCTTTCGAGGGGGAGGGGCGCGGTGGACGACGTTCCGCTCGCCGCCGTGGAAGGCGGCGATCCGCGCCTCGAGCGCCTCGTCGGTCCAGGCGGGGACCGGGAAGGTCGCGAGGTAGTGGAGGGCGCGCAGCGTCTCGCCGATCGACGGCGCGCCCGGCTCGAGGAGCTCGACCGCGACCAGCGGGAGCCCCTCGGGGAGCTGCGGCGAGAGCCGCGCCTCGATCGCCGCGGGATCGGCGGGGCCCACCAGCTCGACGTCGATGAGCTCGCAGCGGCTCTCGACGCCGACCGGGAGCGCCGGGCCGAAGGAGACCTTCGGCTTCGGGTGGTAGCCCTGGCTGTAGGCCATCTCCAGCCCGGCCCGGCGGAAGGCGCGCAGGAGGGCGTGCATCGTCTCGAGGTGCGAGAGGGCGGCGAGCCGGACGAGCCGCGCGTACCGGACCCGGATCCGGGTGCGCACCGGCGACGGGGGCGGGCGCGGCGGCCGGGGCGGCGCGCGGCGGTAGTCGGCGGGCAGGTGGATCCGGTTCTTGACCTGCTCGTGATCGCAGACGCCGCACGACGTGCAGGCCTCGGTGGCGCAGTCCGCCACCTCGGCCGGGTGGTGGGCCGCGCGGAGCTGGGCGCGGAGGTAGGCCTTGGTCACCCCGGTGTCGATCCGGTCCCAGGGGAGGACCTCGTCGAGCGCGCGGCGGCGGTGGGCGAAGAACTCGAGGCCCACCCCGTGGACCCGCTCGCACTCGGCGAAGGCCTCGAGCCAGCGCCGCTCGTCGAACCACTCGGTCCAGCCGTCGAGCCGCTGGCCGGCGCGGAAGGCGTGCAGGACGGCCGCGCCGACGCGCCGGTCGCCGAGCGCGAGCGCCCCCTCGATCGACGACTGGCGCGAGTCGTGCGCCCGGAACTGGATGGCGCCGCTCCGCCCGCCGAGCGCCGCGGCCACCAGCCCCTGGCGGCGGCGCGTCTCCTCCGGCCGGATCATCGGCTCCCACTGGAACGGGGTGAACGGCTTGGGGACGAAGGTCGACGCGGAGAGGTGGAGCGCGGCCGAGCCCTGCCCGCGCGGCAGCGCCCGCCGCGCCGCCGCGAGGCACCGCTGCGCGAGCCCGGCGATCGCCTCCACGTCCTCGTCGCGCTCCTCCGGCAGGCCGATCATGAAGTAGAGCTTCAGGAGCGACCAGCCGTGGCGGAAGATCGAGTCGACCGCCGCCAGCAGGTCGGCCTCGCCGTTCCCCTTGTTGATCACCGCGCGGAGCCGCTCGGTGGCCGCCTCCGGCGCCAGGGTGAAGCCGGTCTTCCGGACGCGGGCGATCTTCTCGGCCAGCGCGTCGCTCATCGTCTCGGTGCGGAGCGAGGGGAGGGAGAGGGCCACCTGCTCCCCCTCGGTGCGGCCGAGGAGGTCGTCGAGGAGCGGATCGAGGCAGGCGTAGTCGCCGGAGGAGAGCGAGAGGAGCCCCACCTCCTCGTAGCCCGAGGCGCGCAGCCCGGTCTCGGCGAGCTCGAGCACCTTCGCCGGGCTGCGCTGCCGGGTCGGCCGGGTCGCCATCCCCACCTGGCAGAAGCGGCAGCCGCGCGTGCACCCGCGCTGCAGCTCCACCGGGAGCCGGTCGTGGACCGTCGCCATGAAGGGGACGATGGGTCGGGTGTAGGCGGTGGTCGGGAGGGCGTCGAGGTCGGCCACCACCCGCCGGCGCACCGTCTCGTGGCCGGGGCGGAGGGCGTCGATGGCGGCGAGCGTCCGGGTCGCCGGGTCGTACCGCGGCGCGAAGAAGGCGGGGACGTAGACCCCCGGGACGTCGGCCAGGCGGGCGAGGAGCTCGGCCCGGGTCGCGCCGCCGCGCCGGAAGCCGGAGGCGGAGACCGCCGCGGCGATCTCCAGCGCCACCTCCTCGCCGTCGCCGACGGCGAAGCAGTCGAAGAAGTCGGCGAACGGCTCCGGGTTGAGGGCGCAGGGGCCGCCGCCGATGACCAGCGGATCGCGGTCGCCGCGCTCCGCCGCGAGGAGCGGGACGCCGGCCAGGTCGAGGATGGCGAGCGCGCTGGTCGCCGCCAGCTCGAACTGGAGGGTGAGGGCGATGACGTCGAAGCCGCCGACCGGCGCCCGCGACTCGAGCGTGAAGAGGGGCAGCCCGCGCTCGCGGAGCATCCGCTCCATGTCGGGCCAGGGGAGGAAGACCCGCTCGCAGGCGATCCCCGGCTGGTCGTTCAGGAGGTGATAGAGGAGGCGGAACCCGAGGTTGGACATGCCGACCTCGTAGGTGTCCGGGAACGCGAGCGCGAAGCGGAGCCCGGCGGCCGCCAGGTCCTTCCGGATGGCGCCGAACTCGCCGCCCACGTACCGGGTCGGCTTCTCGGCCCGGAGGATCAGGTCGTCGTAGGCGTCGGCGGGCGGCGCCGGGAGCGCGGAGGGGTCGTCCATGTCTCGCCGGGCGGCGGGGTCGAACCGCCGGGTGCCCGCGTGGGAGGAGCGCCGGCGGCCGGAGCGATCCGGGCGCGGGCGGGCCCGGCTCGTACCACGCCCGCGCGCGG
>JAJXSQ010000317.1 GCA_021784495.1 Myxococcales bacterium
CGCGCGTCGGGGCCCGGGGGCGGCGCGGCGAGCGGCGGCGGGGCGGGCGGCTCGGGGGCGGGCGACGCCGCGTGGACGGTCACCGTCCTCCCGTCGTCCTGGATCTCGCCCGGCTGGAAGACCTGGCCCCGCTGCGCGTGCGCGGCGTCGACCCCGTCGTACACGCCGTTGATGAGGTTGCGCAGGACCTCCTTGTGCTGCGCCTCCATCAGCTCACGGACGGTGCGGGCGAGATCGTCGGCGCCGAGGAGCTCGGCGTAGGAGCGCTTCTTCGAGGCGAGGATGTTCCCCCCGACGAAGAGGTGGGTGGTCAGCTGGGGGTTCTCCAGGCCCGAGTCCTCGGTCTGGATGTGGTACATCTTCCCCCGGTGCTTGATGTTGTGGTTGAAGCCCACCACGACTCGCGCCATCGGATGCCCTCGCTCCCGCGCATCCTACAGCCACCGGGGGGGGCTCCACCACCGGCCCCCGCCGCCGCCCCCCTACACGTCCACGTGCTCGGCCGCCTCGACCGGCCGGCCCAGGAAGCGGCCGGCGACGGCCAGGAAGCGCTCCGGCGCGTCGGTGACGAAGAAGCGGTGGCGCCCGTCGCCGACGGCGTCGCCGGGGAACCGGGCCCCCACCTCGGCGGCCACGCTCGCCGCGCTGTCGACCAGCGGGACGCCGGGCAGCTCGGCGGCGATCGCCCCGGCGAGCAGCGGGTAGTGGGTGCAGCCCAGGACCAGCGCGTCGATCCCCTCGCCGCGGAGCGGCGCCAGGTAGCGCCGCACGACGCCGCGCACCAGCTCGTCGGCCGGGTCTGTCCAGCCCTCCTCGGCGAGCGGGACGAGGAGGGAGGCGGCGCGCGCCCGGACGTCGGCCCCTGGCCGCGCGACCCGGATGGCCGCCTGGTAGGCGCCGCTGGCGATGGTGCCGGGCGTGCCGATGACGCCGATCGGCCCGCCCGCCGACGCCCGGACGGCGGCGCGGGCCCCGGGCTCGACGACGCCCACGACCGGCAGATCGAGCGCCTCCCGGAGGGCCGGGAGCGCCACCGCCGACGCGGTGTTGCAGGCGACGACGAGCAGGTCGATCCCGAGCGCGCGGAGGAAGCGGGCGTTCCGGAGCGAGTACTGGGTGACCGTCTCGGGCGACTTGGTGCCGTAGGGCACGCGGGCGGTGTCGCCGAGGTAGAGCGTGTCGGCGCCGGGGAGGGCCGCGAGGATGGCCCGCTGGACGGTGAGCCCCCCGACGCCGGAGTCGAAGATGCCGATGCGCGCCATGGGGCGCGGACTCTACACCCGGGTCCGGGGGGGATCGACTAGAAGCAGGTCGCCTGGCCGGGCGCCAGCGGGGCGAGGACCACCGGGACCTCGGTCCAGCCGGGGCCGTTGATGGCGAAGCCGGGGCCGGCGCAGTTCTCGTTCACCACCACCGGGCTCGCCGTCCCCGCGCCGGCCACCTCCTCGATCCAGCTGAGCGTGTAGCTGCCGAGCGGGAGCGAGAAGTCGATGAGGTGGTTGGTGGAGTCGAGGGCCCCGCAGGCGTACTGGGTGGCGCTCGCCGCGCTCGTCGCCGAGGCGATGACGTTGCCGGCGACGTCGTCCTCGACGCTGAACCACATCGAGCTGCCGGCGGCGCCGCAGGCGCCCGACGGCGAGAAGCTGTAGTCGATGCCCACGTACCCCTCGCCGGGATCGATCGCGTAGGGCATGTCCCCGCAGGCGACGGTCGTCGCCGTGAACTGGGCTCGGTCGACGATCGTCGTCCCGTCGGGCGCGATCCCCTCGACGGTGAGGAGCTGCGTCGAGTTCGGGGCGAGGCCGGGGAGGGTCACCGCGTACTGCTGGCAGGGGACGGCCGAGGCGAGCAGCACGTTGCCGCTCCAGACGTCGACGGTCGCGACGCCGCCGAACTGCAGGCCGACCTGGTTGCAGAGGAGCCCGACGTTCCCGGCCGCGTCGTCGAAGAGCCAGGAGATGGTCACCGTCGGCGGGGCGCAGGGGGTGGCGACGACGCAGCCGGTGGCGGAGAGGGCGGCGAGGGCGGCGGTCAGGGCGTGGCGTCGCATCGGTTCCTCCAGGTGCCGTCGATCCGGCGCGCGCCGCCTCCCCCGTGGGCAGCATGGTCCGGGCACGATCTAACACGCCGGAACGGCTCCGGTTGCGCCCGGGGGTCGCGGGCGCGGACGAGCGGCGGCCCCGCTCCCTCCGGCCCGCCAGGTCACGGATCGGCGCCCCGCCCGTTCGTGCTAGAAAGCCCCAACCTTCCGGGCCCTTCCAGACATGATCCTCCCCGCTCCCGTCCTCGCCGCCCTCGCCGTCCCGCTCGCCGCCGCCGGCGACGGGATCGACTACATCGAGGTCGTCTCCAACGCCGGGCTCGCGAGCCAGGCGGTCCTCCTCCTCCTCGCCACCGCCTCGGCCGTCTCCTGGGCCATCATCGCGAAGAAGTGGCTCCAGCTCCGGCGCGCGCAGTCCGAGAGCGCCCGCTTCCTCGCCGTCTTCTGGCAGTCGAAGCGGCTCGACGCCATCTACCAGGCGGCCGAGCAGCTCGGCGCGAGCCCCATCGGCGCCGTCTTCCGCGCCGGCTACGTCGAGCTCTCCAAGGTGACCCAGCGCAAGGAGGGCGAGGGCGGGATGAGCGAGCAGCTCGGCGGGATCGAGAACGTCGAGCGGGCGCTCAAGCGGGCCGCGTCGGCCGAGGTGACGGCGCTCGAGCGGCGGGTCTCCTTCCTGGGGACGACCGCGAGCGCCGCCCCGTTCGTCGGCCTCTTCGGGACCGTCTGGGGGATCATGCGCGCCTTCCACGACATCTACCGGATGGGGAACGCCAACCTGGCGACCGTCGCCCGCCCCATCAGCGAGGCGCTCATCGCCACCGCCGTCGGCCTCTTCGCCGCCATCCCGGCGGTGGTCGCCTACAACGCCTTCGCCTCCCGGATCCGGGTCCTCGACGGCGAGATGCAGAACTTCTCCGCCGACTTCCTCAACATCGTGCGGCGCCACTTCTTCAGCTGACCGGAGGCCACGGTGGCCCTCTCCGCCGGCGGCAGCGGCCGCGGCACCCTCACCGACATCAACATCACGCCGCTGGTCGACGTGATGCTGGTCCTGCTCATCATCTTCATGGTCACCGCCCCGCTCATCCAGCAGGGGGTGCAGGTGAACCTCCCGGACGCGCGCGCCCGCCCGATCGAGGGCGAGGCGCAGAAGCTGGTCCTCTCGATCCGGGCCGATCGCTCGCTCTGGCTCGGCGCCGGCGACCAGGCGGCCCGCCTCGCGCCGGAGCGGCTCGAGGAGCAGCTCCGGGCCAACGCCCGGGTCCAGCGGGAGAAGGAGCTCTTCCTCATGGCCGATCGCTCCCTCCCCTACGGCGTGGTGGTGGAGGTGATGGCGGCGATCCAGCGGGCCGGGATCGCCTCCGTCGGCCTGGTCACCAACCCGGCCGCCGCGCCGGCCGGCGGCCGGCGGGGGGCGGGGGGCGGCGCGCGGTGACCGGGGCCGGCGCGAGCGCGCTC
>JAJXSQ010000318.1 GCA_021784495.1 Myxococcales bacterium
CCACGACGAGGATGCCGTAGACGAGGACGTGGGCGTGGGAGAGGTTCTCGGTGAGGAAGTGGCCGAGCCGGGAGTCCTCGCGCACCAGCCCGGAGCCGACGAGCCACTTGCCGAGGAGGTCGTTCCGGAGGGCCTCGGAGAGGGGGATGAGGACCAGCGCCCCGATCACCGGGCCGAGGGTGGTGCCGATCCCGCCGATGATGGCGAGGAGGACCATCTGGACCGAGACGTCGAGGCCGAAGGCGATGCTCGGGTCGATGAACCTCACGTAGAGGGCGGTGATCCCGCCGGCGGCGGCGGTGAAGGCGGCGCTGATGGCCAGCGCCGCGTTCTTGTGGAAGGCGAGCGAGATGCCGAGCGAGTGGGCGGCGTCCTGGTCCTCGCGGATCGCCTGGAGGTAGTAGCCGAGCTTCGAGTGGCGGACGAGCCAGCTCGCCCCGACGGTGAGCGCCGCGAGCCCGAGCGCCGCCTCGTAGAAGGGCGGCTTGTAGATGAACTTGACGGTGAGCCCGCCGAGGTGGAGCGGCGGGATCCCGGTGAGGAGGATCCCCTCGGCGCCGCGGGTGACGCTCCGCCAGTTCACCGCCGCCAGCCGGATGATCTCGGCGACGGCGATCGACGCGAGGACGAAGTAGGGCCCCCGCAGCCGGAAGGTGATGCTCCCGACGACGAGCGCCAGGAGGACGGCCGCCCCCATGGCCGGCCAGATCCCCCACCAGGGCGCGATCCCGCCATCCTCGAGCAGCATCATGGTGACGTAGCCGCCGAGGCCGAAGAAGGCGGCGTGGCCGACCGAGTACTGGCCGGCGTAGCCGCCGATCACGTTCCAGGCCGAGCCCTGGGCGACCGCGAGGAGGAGCAGGATCCCGACGTGGAGCGGGTAGGGGTGGCGCTCGACGAGCGGCAGGAGCGCCAGGGCGGCGAGGACGGCGAGGGTGCCGAGCACCCGCAGGACGCGCCCCACGGTCAGCTCCTCGAGCGGCCGAAGAGGCCGGCCGGGCGGAAGAGGAGGACGAGCAGGAAGAGGACGTAGACCACCAGCTCCTTGAGGCCGGCGTCGACGTAGACCGCGGCCAGCGACTCGGTCACCCCGATGAGGAGCCCCCCCACCGTCGCCCCCACGACGCTCCCCATCCCGCCGAGGACCACGATGACGAAGGCCTTCAGGGTGAAGGCGCCGCCGACCTGCGGGTAGGTGTAGTAGGTCGTGAGGGTGAGGGTCCCGGCGGTGCCGGCGAGCGCGGCGCCGATCCCGAAGGCGAGGACGCTCATCCGCCGCACGTCGATCCCCATGAGGCGGGCGGCGTCGCGATCCTGGGCGGTCGCCCGGATGGCCTGGCCGGTGTCGGTGCGGGAGAGGAACCAGAAGAGGGCGGCGGTGATGGCCGCCGTGACGAGGAAGGAGAAGAGGAGGGGCCTCGAGATCGAGAGGCCGGCGAGCTCCCAGCGGGAGGAGGCGAAGTCCTTGCCGCCCGGCGTCTTCCAGCCGGAGAGGAGCCGGTAGTCGGAGGTGAAGGCCAGCATCACCGAGTTGCTCATGACCAGGCCGAGGCCGATGGTGAGCAGGATCTGGTTCTGCGGCAGCGCGTCGAGCACCCGGTTGACGAAGGCGCGCTGCAGGAAGGCGCCCCAGAGGAAGAGGACCGGGATCACGATCAGGATCGAGAGGAACGGGTCGACGTGGAGCCAGGGGAGCCCCACGGCGCTCCCGTCGAAGAGGATCCAGGTGAGGTACATCCCGAGCATCAGCAGCTCGCCGTGGGCGAAGTTGATGACCCGCATCACCCCGAAGATGATGGTGAGCCCGATGCCGATGAGCGCGTAGGTGCCGCCGACGAGCAGGCCGCTCAGCACCGACTGCAGGAAGACGATCATGCGAGGCAGGCTCCTCGTCGGCGGGGTCGCGGCGCCGGGCCCGCGCCCACCCCGCCCCGGCGCGGCGACCGGGGCGGGGCGGGGCGATCCTACCGGGCGAAGCCCGGGAAGGGGTAGACCGGCTTGTGGTGGGCGATCGACGGCGGGTAGACGGTCACCCCCTTGCCGTCCTGGTACTGGATGACCGGCATGACGAGCCGGTTCTGGCCCTGGAAGCCGTCGTAGTCCTGGAACTTCACCGTCCCGAGGATGGTCGGCCAGGCGCCGGAGGCGAGCGCGGCGCGGATCTTCGCCCGGTCGCCGCCGGCCTTGGCGGCCACCTCGCCGGCGATCATGGTCGCGGCGTAGCTGCAGGCGGCGTGGTAGGAGGGCTTCTTCCCGTAGCGGGCGACGTAGCGGGTGGCGAACTCGGCGGCGCCGGGGTTCTTCACCTCCGGCGTCCACTGGGTGACCGAGAAGACGTTGGTCGAGATGTCCCGCTCCTTCTCGAACTGGGCGGTGTCGAAGCCGGCGCCGCCGCCGAGGAAGGCTTGCGGGTGGAGGCCGATCTCGCGCGACTGGCGCATGAGCAGGATGGCGTCGGCGACGTAGGAGACCATGAAGACCAGGTCGGGCTTGAGCGCCTTGATCTTGGTGAGGGTCGAGCGGTAGTCGGCCGCCCCCTTCTGGTAGGGCTCGTCGGCGACGACGGTGAGCCCCTTGGCCTTCGCGTACTTCTTGCCGGCGTCGGAGACCGAGGCGCCGAAGTCGGTCGACTCGTAGATGAAGGCGATGGTCCGCGGCTTGCCGAGGCCGAGGGCGGCGTCGATGAGCGACTGGGCGTAGCCGTGGGCCGGGGCGTTGACGCGGAAGACCCACTTGTAGCCCTGGCGGGTGATCTCCTCCTTGGCGGCGGCCGGGATGAGCTCCGGGATCTCGTACTGCTCGGCCTGGCGGGCGACGGCGTTGGCGCAGGCGGAGGTGTACGGGCCGACGACCGCGGCCACCTCGTCGCCGGTGGCCAGCTGCTCGATGGCGGCGATCGCCTTGTCCGGCTTGCCGGTGTCGTCCTGCTTCACGAGCTTGACCTGGATCCCCTGCTTGGCGAGGTCCTCGACGGCCAGCTCGGCGCCGTTGGTCAGGTTCTCGCCGATGGGGGCCTCGGGGCCGGTGATGGAGTTGATGAAGCCGATCTTGATCTGCGCGGCGCCCGTCCCCGGCGTCGCGAGCAGCGCGGCGGCGAGCAGCACGGGCAGCGTGGGGGGCAGCGTACGCATCGCATCTCTCCTGGGGTGCGGGGTGGGTGCGGAAACGACACGGCCCCCGGCGACCGGCGAGTGGCCGGGCACCGGGGGCCGGGTGAGGCAGCTTCCTAGAAGAAGTAGAAGCCCGAGACCATCAGCTGGTTCGCGTCGGTCGAGACGCCGCTCGTGCTCGTGGCGGCGTACGTGTAAACGGTGTGCCAGTGCGTGTACTCGAGGGCGAGTGCGAAGCCGTTCTCCATGTACCGGACCATGGCGTTGGTGACGGTGTTCTGGAGGCGCGCGCCCGCAGCTCCGCCGCCGCCCGGCGTGATGGCGATGTTGTGGCGGACGTCGCTCGAGTTCGGCTGCTCGGTACCCGCGAGACCCCAGACCGA
>JAJXSQ010000319.1 GCA_021784495.1 Myxococcales bacterium
GCACGGCACCCTCCCGGCGCGGAGCACCGGGGGGTATCTACCCGCCCGCCGCCAGCGCCGGGCCGGCGTTCACTTCACGCGCACCCGCGTCGGCTCTCGCCGGGAAGAGACCGGGAAGAAGGAAGAGCGCGCCGCGACCCGCCGGCTCCAGGTGCTCCAGGCGGCGAGCGGCGGGCGCCAGCGCCGGGCCGGCGTTTCCTCCGCGCGCAAGCGCGGCGTCGGCGCCGGGCTACTCCCCGCGGCTGCGCGGGTGGCGGACGTCGGTGCCGCGCACCATGTAGATCACCATCTCGGCGAGGTTGGTCGCGTGGTCGCCGAAGCGCTCCATGTGCTTGGCCACGAACATGAGCGAGGTCGCGCGCCGGATCGAGCGCGGGTCCTCCATCATGAGGACCAGCAGGTCGTTGAAGATCTTCAGGTAGAGGGTGTCGAGGTGCTCGTCCCCCTGCATCACCTGCTCCGCCTTCTCGACGTCGCCGGTGACGAAGGCGTCGAGCGCGGTGGCGAGCTGCCCCTCCGACAGGCTGGCGAGCCGCCCGAGGTCGTGCATCGGCCGGAGCGCCGGCGCCTGCGCGAGATCGACCGCCCGCTCGGCGATGTTGACCGCGAGATCGCCCATGCGCTCGAGGTCGGTGACGATCTTGAGGACGGTGGTGATGAAGCGCAGGTCGCTCGCCGCCGGCTGCCGCAGGGCGAGGAGGCGCCGGCAGGCGCCGTCGATCTCCACCTCCATGCGGTTGATCTGCCGGTCGCGGATCTTCACCTGCTCGGCCAGCGGCGCGTCGCGCTCGACCACCGCCCGGACGCTCTGGGCCATCGCCGCCTCCACCAGCCCGCCCATCGCGAGGAGCTGCTCGCGGAGCGCGCCGAGCTCCGCCTCGTACGCCTTGTCGGTGTGGGTCTTCGCCATGTCGGTCCTCGGTCCTCTCGCCCGTCGGTGGGTCAGGCGGCCGCCAGCCGGATCCAGAACCGGGTGCCGGCCTCGCCGCTCTCGACCCCGATCTCGCCGCCCATCCCCTGGACCAGGTGCTTGGCGATCGCCAGCCCGAGCCCCGTCCCGCCGGCCTCGCGCGCCCGGCCGGGGTCGACCCGGTAGAAGCGCTCGAAGAGCCGGGCGAGGTGGTGGGCCTCGATCCCCGGGCCGGTGTCGGCCACGGCGACGATCGCGTCCTCTCCCCGCCGCTCCGCGGCGAGGGTCACGCCGCCGGTCGGCGTGTACTTCACGGCGTTGTCCACCAGGTTCACGAGCACCTGCTCGAGCGCCCGGCCGTCGCCGCGCACCTGGAACCCGGGCGGCACCTCGACCCGGAGCGCGAGCCCCTTCTTCTCGGCCGCGGGGGCGTGGAGCTCGACCACCTGGCGGGCGAGCACCGCCAGGTCCACCGGCGCGATGTCGAAGCGCCACTGGCGCGACTCGAGGCGCGAGAGGTCGAGGAGGTCCTGGGTGAGCCGCCCGAGCCGCTCCGCCTGCCGGGCGACGATCTCGACGAACCCGCGGGCGGCGCCGGGCTGGTCGAGCGCCCCGGCGAGGAGGGTCTCGGCCGCGCCGCGGATGGCCGCCACCGGCGTCCGCAGCTCGTGGGAGGCGTTGGCGACGAAGTCGCGCCGGGTCCCGGCGGCGCGCCGCTCCTCGGTGACGTCGCGGGCGAGGCAGAGCAGCTCTCCCCGGAGGAGCGGGGTGAGCTGGACGAGGAGCACCCGGCGCGGGAGCTCGAGCTCGAGCCGGCGGGCCGTCCCCTCGAGCGCCCGCTTCACCGCCTCGGCCAGCTCGCCGCTGCGGGTCACCTCGAGCGCCGTCATCCCCGCCGCCCGCCCCCCGGCGGCGAGGGCGTCGAAGGCCGCGTTGCAGACCCGCACCCGCCCGTCGGTCCCGACGATCGCCGCGGCGTCGGGGAGGGAGGAGAGGAGCTCCTGCTCCGCCGGATCGCGCACCGTCGCGAAGCGCCGGAGCTCGCGGTCGAGGAGGAGCGTCGCCAGCTCCGAGACCTCCTTGCCGAGGTCGGCGTGCGGGCCGCCGGCCAGCTCCGCGCGCAGGGCGCGGACCGCGGCGGCGAGCGGCGTTCGCCCGATCGTCGCCACCCTCACCCCTGCGACTGCTCGGCCGGATCGACCAGCCGGTAGCCGATGCCGCGCACCGTCTCGAGGAGATCGCGCCCGCTCCCCAGCTTCTCGCGGAGCCGCTTGACGTGGGTGTCCACGGTGCGGGTCTCGACCTCCGGCGACATCTCCCAGACGTCCTCGAGGAGCTGCTCCCGCGACTGGACCCGGCCGAGCCGCGCCATGAAGGTCGCGAGCAGCCGGAACTCGAGCGGGGTGAGGGTGATCTCGAGGCCGTCGACGAAGACCCGGTGGGCGTCGACGTCCACCTTGATCGGCCCCACCTGCTCGCGGGGGCGCTCCAGGATCTTGCCGCCACCGGCGCGGCGGAGCACCGCCTTGAGCCGCAGCACCAGCTCCCGGACGCTGAAGGGCTTGGTGACGTAGTCGTCGGCCCCCAGCTCGAAGCCGACCACCCGATCCACCTCCTCGCCCTTGGCGGTGAGCATCACCACCGGGACGTGGCGGGTGCGCGGGTCCGACTTGATCCGCCGGCACACCTCGGTCCCGGGGAGGTCCGGGAGCATGAGATCGAGGAGGACCAGGTCGGGGAGGCGGCGCTTGATCGCGAGGAGGGCCTCCTCGCCCCGGGTCGCGAGCACGGTCTCGAAGCCGGCGGCGCGCAGGTTGAAGTCGAGGACCGAGAGCAGGTCCCGCTCGTCGTCGCAGAGGAGAACGGTGGTCACGGTGGCCATCTACCGCACGCCACCGTGACAGGGACGAGGAGGCCACGCAACGGGAGCGTGACGACGTCACGATCGGGCGGTGGAAGGTCCCCCCGGCGCGGCACGGGCCGGGATAGACTGTCGGTCCGATGCGCCGCTCGATCGCCCTCCTGGCCGGTCTCCTGGCCAGCTGCGCCACCGCCCCGGTCGCCGCCGTACCCGGGGGCGCGAGCGCGGCCGATCCCGGCGCGCCTCGCTACCGCGTGCTCCGCGAGGCGGAGCTCGCGCGGGTGCGCTGCCTCGTGGTGGCTCCCCTGGAGAGCGCCTCGGACACCCCCGGCGCGGCCACCGGCGCGACCCGCGCCCTGGCCGCGGCGATCGATCCGACGCGGACGCGGGCCCTGCCGGTGCCGACGCTCCGCGCGATCTTCGCCGACACCCCGCTCGAGCTCCCGGACGGCGTGCCGGGCGGCGACGCGCTCGAGCTCGCCGAGCTCCTCGGCGCCGACGCGGCGCTCTACGGGACGGTGGAGGGCCGCGGTCGCGGCGCGGCGCCGGAGCTCCTCGTCGGGATCCGGCTGGCGCTCGCCGGGGAGCGGCGCCTGCTCCTCGCGGCCACGGCCGAGGTCCTGCCGGCGCCGGGGGAGCCGCTCGAGGCCGCCGTCGAGCGGACGGCGCTCGAGCTGGCGCGCCCGGCGCTGGAGCGGCTCGGCTCGCCCGGCCCCTTCGCC
>JAJXSQ010000320.1 GCA_021784495.1 Myxococcales bacterium
GGCGGGGGCCGGGGCGGGCGCCGCCGGGAGCGGGGCGGCGACCGGCGCCGGGTGGTGGGCGGGGGCGGCGACCAGCGCCTGGGCGACCCCGCGCCGGATGACCACCTTCTCGGCGCCGCGCGTCCAGGCGATGTGGGAGACGTCGGTCGTCTCGACCAGCCCGACGAGCTTCTCCACGTCCTCGAGCGAGAAGCCGGACGGGGCGGCGCCGGCGGCGGCCGGGGCGGCGGGCTTCTGGGTCCGGGGCGGCTTGGTGGCCATGCGGTGCTCCTCCTGGGTGGTCGGGGGTGGCGGGCTAGCCGTTGACGCGGGTGAGGTACTCGCCGGTGCGGGTGTCGATGCGCAGGACGTCCCCCTCGTTGACGAAGAGGGGCACGTTCACCACGTAGCCGGTCTCGAGGGTCGCCGGCTTGGTGGCGCCGGAGACGGTGTCGCCGCGGATCCCCGGGTCGCAGGTCTTCACCGCCAGGTCCATGGCGTTGGGGAGGGTCACCCCGATCGGCTTGCCGTTGAAGAAGAGGATGTGGGTGGTGGTGTTGTCCTTGATGAAGTTCTTCGCCTCGCCCATCTGCTCGGCGGTGACGAAGGTCTGCTCGTAGTTCTTGTTGTCCATGAAGTTGTAGTGGTCGCCCTCGCGGTAGAGGTACTGCATCTCCCGCTCCTCGACGTCGGGCTTGCCCACCACGTCGCCGGACTTGAAGGTCCGGTCGATGGTCCGGCCGGTGATCAGGTTCCGGATCCGGGTCCGCACGAAGGCCGAGCCCTTCCCCGGCTTCACGTGCTGGAACTCGACGATCTCCCAGGGGTCGCCGTCGATCTCGATCTTGAGGCCGCGGCGGAACGCCGAGGTGTCCATGCTGTCGCCCATCTCGTCACCTGCTCCTTCTGCGTCGGTGGGGGGCGGCGCGGGCCGGCCGGCCCGGTCCGCCCGCGGCGTGGCGTCAGAGCTCCGACCGGATCCTCGGCGCCGTGACGCGCAGCATGTAGCGCGCCTTGCCGAAGTTCCCGCCGGGCCGGAGGGCCACGACCAGGAAGTACTCGGGGGAGACGAGCCGGGCGACGGTGAGGAGCCGCTCCGACAGGATCGAGAGCTCCGACGCCTCCCCGGCCCGGTGGGTCGCGGAGGCCTCGCCGACCGCCCGCAGGAGCGACGAGAGCTCGACGATCAGCGAGGCGACGTCCACCCCGACGTCCTCGTCGAGCAGGTAGGTGTCGACCTCGATGCCGTCCACGCCCATGAGGGAGCAGGCGACGGCGCCGTCGACGCTCCGGACGACGTTCTGGAGGTGCTCTCGGAAGCCCATGTCTCGCCGCCCTGCGTCGTAAGTTCCCGGAATGACGGGAGCCCCGGCGCGGGGCGGGGGTCGTTCTAGCCCGCCCTCGCACGGGAGGTCAAGGAGAGTCGCGGCAGGTCCGGCGGCGCGTCGGAGCTGGCCTCGGCGAATTGCGGCGCTACGGGGCGGCGGCGCAGGCAAATGGGAAGGTCATCGTCTGTCCCGCCTTGGGGCAGAACTGAGGGGTGTCGCCGGCCGTCGAGCAGGTGTAGGTGATGTCGGAGTTGATGACGTCGATCGAGACCGGGTACGGGGAGGTCTCGAAGGGGCTGCCGTCCTTCAGGTGGCCCTTGGCCCGGACGTTCGAGATGACCGTCGCCGTCACCCCGGCCGGCATGGCGCCCTTCAGCTCCGTCACGATCTGGGTCGGGAGGAGCGGGACGAGCGGCGTCCCACCGCCCGGAGTGCTGCCGAGGCCGGCCGGGATGGTGATCCCGCCGGCCGGCTCGGACCAGCTGGTGTCCTGGATCGGGTAGCCGCCGGTGTCGAAGGTGTAGACCCAGCTCTCGATGTCGGCGTCGTTGGTGTTGACCTGGCCGTAGGAGGGGTCGGCGTTGTTCGGGAGCTGGTTCAGCATCGACACGGCGAGCTGCAGGTCGTTCGGCGTGCCGCCGACGGTCGTGTAGACGTAGGGTCTCGTCCCCAGGATCCCGTTGATGCAGAGGCTGCCGCTGATCGCGACGTCGAGGCAGGGGCTGGCGGTGACCGGAGGGGCGCAGATCCCGGAGAACTCGAGGGTGGCGGCGTCGCCGACGCAGCCGCCGAGCGAGGTGCCGAGCGCCGCGCCGAGGGCGAGGGCGAGGAGCGGGAGGGCTCTCGTCGTCATGGGCGGCTCCTAGTTCCGCGCCCCGGCGACGGCGGTCGCCTGGCGGTTCAGGATGCGCGGGGTGATGAAGATGAGCAGCTCGGTGTGGTTGTCGGTGTCGGTGGTGTTGCGGAAGAAGTAGCCGAGGATCGGGATCGAGCCGAAGAAGGGCACCTGGGCGACCGCGTTGGAGAGCTGGCGGGTGTAGATGCCGCCGATCACCGTCGTCTCGCCGTCCTTCACCAGCACCTCGGTCTCGGCCTCGCGCTTGGAGATCGACGGCTGGCCGTTGGCGCCGGTCAGCTGCGGGTCGGGGGCGTTGTTGGTCGCCTTGATCTTGAGCAGGATCGAGCCGTCGGAGGAGACGTGCGGCGTCACCTTCAGCTCGAGCTTCGCCTCGATGAAGACGGTGTTCACGCCGGCCGCCGAGACCTGCGAGAAGGGGATCGAGACCCCCTGGCCGATGGTCGCCTCGTGGTTGTCGATGGTGGCGATCTTGGGGGCCGAGACGGTCTTGATGACGCCGACGTTCTCGAGGGCCGAGAGGCGCAGGTTCAGGTTGAAGGCGCCGCCGACCGAGCCGAAGACCAGCCCCACCCCGCCGCCCGCCCCGTCGCCGATGGCGGCCGGGAGGCTCACCGCGTAGTTCGGGGTGGCCGGGGAGCCGGGGGAGATGGTCTGCGAGGCGGCCCCGGTCGCGCCGATGGCGTTGGGGAAGGTGAGGCCGGTCGGGTTGCCGGTCGCCGCGGCGGCCGAGGCGTTGCCGCCCCACTGGACGCCGAGCTGCTTGTTGTAGTTGTTGGAGGCCTCGACGATCCGGCTCTCGATCAGCACCTGCGGGACCTCGGTGTCGAGGTTCCGGACCAGCCCCTCGGCCCGGACGAGCGCCTCCTCGACGTCCTTCACGATGAGCACGTTGGTCCGCTCGTCGGTCGAGACCGAGCCGCGGTCGGTCAGGACGTCCTTCACCCGGGCGGCCATGTCGGCGGCGCGGGCGAAGTTGACCGGGATGAGCCGGACCTTGAGCGGGATGAGCGGCTTCAGCGCCTCGGCCGCCTTGGCCGCCGCCTCCTGCTCCTTGGCCAGGTCCTCGATCTTGGCGACCCGGATGATGTTGCCCATCTCCTCCTTGCCGAGCCCCTTGGAGCGGAGCACCAGGTCGAGCGCCTGGTCCCAGGGGACGTTCCGGAGCGAGACGGTCACCTTGCCCGAGACGTCGTCGGCCACGACCATGTTCTTCTTGGAGACGTCGGCGATGAGCCGCAGCAGGTTCCGGATCTCGATGTCGTGGAACTCGAGGGTGATCCGGCGGCCGGTGTAGCCGGGGCGCTGGGGGGCGCCGGCCA
>JAJXSQ010000321.1 GCA_021784495.1 Myxococcales bacterium
TGGACGGCGGCCTTCCCTTGCGCGGCGGCGTGGCCCATCGACTGCTGGGCCTGGGTGAGCCCCTGCTGGCCGCGCTCGATGGCGCCGTTCGCGCCCGCGGTCGGGAGGGAGGGGGCCTGGTGCGACTCCGTCGCCTGGTGCCGGAGCGCGTCGGTCATCGCGCGCTTCGCGGCGGCGTCGTCGCTCTGAGCGAGGGCGGTGGTGCCGAGGAGCAGCCCGGCGGTGGCGGAGAGGATCGTGAGCTTCTTCATGGGGTGCATCTCCTGGTTCTGGGCCGCGTCATGCGGCGCGCAGGGCCAGAGAGCAATCGCCGTGCCCAACGTGATCACGGTGGGTTACAGGCGAAGGAGCGCTGCGGCCGTACCGCGCGGTACCAGCGACCGTACCGGACGGTACGATCGCGGTGCGCCGGCCGGCGCGACGCCCGGTGGCCGCGGGCCCGTGGCCGCTGGCGCGGTGGCCGCTGGAGCGGTGGCCGCTGGAGCGGCGGCGGCGGTTCCCGCCCGCAGCGCGTGGCGCGCGCGACGGCCCGACACGGCGCGGCCCGCCTGCCTTACGGCTCACCCCCGCAGCGCGCGAGGCACGCCGAGGATTCGGGCCGGCAGGAAGAGCACCGCACGGAGCAGCTGGAGGACGCCATCGACGGCGACTCCGATCAACCGGAAGGGGAGGAGGAAGAGCCAGACGAGAGGGTAGAGGACCAGCGCCAGCAGCGCGAGCGGCCAGGAGACCGCGAGGAGGAGGAGCCAGAGCAGAAAGGTGAGCATGCTCACCCTACGCGGCGCCGGGGCCGATATTCCACGGCCAGAGCTTCCTGCAGAGCCACCCCAATCGAGTCCTGCGGGAGGTGCTCCGCGGACACGGTGAGCTTCTCGGGGCGCAGGACGGCCGCCGAAGGTGAAGGCGGCGGCGAGGGCCCGGGGGATCGCCCGGCTGTCCTCCCCGCCTCGCCCCCTCGACGCCTCCCTCGACACAACGCCGCACTTATTCGTCCAGGCGAAAAAGCGCGACCGGACGCCACAGCTCCGCGCCCTCCCGCGCCCTCCCGCGCCCTCCCGCGCCGTCACGCGCCGTCACGCGCCCGCGTCACCGAGTGACCGCGTCACCGAGTGACCGCGCCGCGGTTCGGCTCGGCGCAGGTGGTCGTCACCCCTGCCGGGCGACGGCCGCCCCGTCGGCGACGCCTACCGGCGCGCGCGCGACGAGCCAAACCGCCCTTGGAACATGCGCCCGGCCTTCGCCGCCGATCGCCCGCGTCAGAAGCGGGGCGCGCGGGTCTCGGTCTCGGTCTCGGGCGCGTCGCTGCGGCGCCGGGCGCACGAAGCGAACCCGCCGCTCGAATCGGTTCGTCCAGACGAACCACCTTGATGCCAAAGTCAGCCGAACGCCCCAATTATCCGGCGACGCGCGCGCGGCCAACTGCCGCCAACTCGTCCGGCGGCCGCCTGAAATCCCCGCCGATCCTCTCCGGTCCCCCCGCTCCCCCGCTCCCATGTCCGTCCCTCATGCACTGTCGGCGCGTGCCCACCGTGCGGCACGGGAAGGAGCCACGAATGGCCGAGAGCGGAAAGAAGCTGCTGAATCGCTGGCTGGAGCTGCTGCGGGCGGAGGGGTACCGGCCGGCCGTCGAGCTGGTGCCGGCCTCGCCGGAGCTCAGCTACCTCGCCTTCAAGGTCGAGGGGACGAACCGCGTGCTCGTGCTCGACGAGGATGACCCGAGCTTCGCCAACCTGGTCATGACCTGGTCGCTCGGCCGGGACCTGCCCCGGCCGGGCGTGCTCCTCGAGGTGGCCAACGAGCTCAACCGCGAGCTCAAGGCGCTCAAGGTCGTCATCGACCTCCCCCAGGAGGCGGTCCACTTCACGGTGGAGACCATCTCCGACGCGCTGCCCGACAGCGCCGGGTTCCAGCGGATGCTCCTCGTCGGGAGCGCGGCCGCCGCGCAGTTCTTCGAGCGGGCGCGCGCCGCCGCCAGGCGCACGGTGGCGTAGGTCGGCGGCCTCCGACGGCTTCCCCGGTCACGCCCCCTCCCCGGCCCACCGGGGGCGAGCGGCGCCCGCGCGCCCCGACGTCGGGCGGGCGAGCCGTCCCTTCGCTAGATCGACCGGGTCGGGCCGGGCCGGCCGGTGTCGAGGCGAACATCGCCGCTCCGCCCAGGAAGGAGCGGAGCGATGGCCGACACGAGGAGCGTTTCTCCCGCCGCCGAGCGCGGCGCGGCAAGCGGTGGGCCCGGCGCGGCGAAGGGCGCTGGGGATCCGGGACGCCTCGGCGAGGGGCTCCGGGTGCCGGCGGACGGTCCGCCGGAGCTGCGCATGACGCGCGTCTTCGACGCGCCGAGGCGGCGCGTGTTCGAGGCCTGGAGCAGGGCGGAGCAAGTGTCGCGCTGGTTCACGCCGGCGCCGCTCACCACCCCCTCCTGCGAGGTCGACCTCCGGACCGGCGGCCTCTTCCGCCTGGTGATGCGGACGCCGGACGGCGTCGAGTACCCGATGGACGCGCTCTTCACCGAGGTGGTGCCGGAGGAGCGGATCGCCTTCGCGGCGACGATCCACGGCGGGGTCGACGTGAAGACCACGATCGCGCTCGACGAGCGCGGCGGCAGGACGACGATGAGCGTGCACCAGACCTACTCGCGCCTCTCCGACGCGGTGCGCGGCGCGTCGGCCGGGTGGGCGCAGACGCTCGACCAGCTCGGCGCGCTCCTGCGCGAGCGGGGCTGAGCGAGCCCTCACCGCCTCCGGGCGTGGATCCTCGCCACGATATGCCCGCCCGCGCGTTGCGGGAGGCCGGCGCAGTGGTCGCGGTCGAGCTCGACGCGCTTCGGCACGGCGTCCTCGTCGCGTTCACCGATGGGCGAGTGACCAGCTTCGCGTCGGATCTCGTCCTGTTCGAATGTGAACCGAGGTACCGATCAACGATCGCGTGGACGGCCGAGAGGCCGGTGGGCCCTGCGATCCGTGCGTTGAGAAGGGCCGCGGGTCGAACGGCGTCAGAGGTCGCCGCGGCCGCGGGGATGGCGCCTCCGAACTACGCCCGCATCGAGGCGGGTCACCACCAGCCCCGGATGGACACCCTGGTGCGCATCGCCGCGGCGCTCGAGGTGCCACTGGCCCGCCTCTTCCAGGGGCGAGGCTGATCAGTCGGAGCGCCCAGTCCCCGCTCACCCCCGCGGCGTCGCGACGATCTCGTCGCCCGGCCAGGCGGCGAGGTCGTCGACCTCTCTCCCCTCGAGCGTGCGGACGGCGTAGCCGGCGTCCCCGAGGATCCGACCGCAATCCCGCCGCGCCTCGTCGCCGTGGAGCGCGATGAACCAGGTCGTCTGCCGCTCGGCGAGGAGCGCCGCCGCGCCGCGGAGCGCGTCCCCCTCGCCGCCCTCGACGTCCATCTTCACGACCGACGGCGGCTCGGCGACGGTCGCCCGCAGCGCGTCGAGCGTGGTGGTCGCCACCTCGAGCGTCGCGTCGCCGCCGCCGCCGAGGTG
>JAJXSQ010000012.1 GCA_021784495.1 Myxococcales bacterium
TTCCGATCTGCCAGGGTGGCGAGGACCAGGGTGATCTGCCAGGGGGACTCGTGCGGGGTCCCGCCGTGGTGGCCGTGGCCGGCGGCGTGGCCGTCGTCGGGGGCGGCCGCGTGGCCGTGGCCGTCGTCGTGGGAGGGGGCCGCGGCGTGGGCGCCGTGCGCCGTCGCGTGGCCGTGGCCGTGGCCGTCGTCGTGGGAGGGAGCGTGGGCCGTGGCGTGGGCGCCGTGCGCCGGCGCCGACACCTGGCCGTGGTCATCGGGGGCCGGCGCGTGGGCCGCCGCGCCGTGGTCTCCGCCGCCGCGGTAGGTCCCGCTGAAGGTCATGTAGTAGCTGCGGTACATGTAGAAGGAGGTGCCGGTCGCGGCGATCAGGCCGAGGACGTAGATCGCCGGCCCGAGCCAGGGCGTCGGCGTGCCGAAGAGCGCCAGGTGGTCGCTGGTGAAGGCCTTCCAGAGGATCTCGTCCTTCGAGTAGAAGCCGTTGGCGATCGGGAAGCCGGCGATGGCGATGGTGGCGACCAGGTACGCCCAGCGGGTGATGGGCATGTGCTTCGCGAGGCCGCCCATCTTCCGCATGTCCTGCTCGTGGTGGCAGCCGAGGATCACCGACCCGGAGGCGAGGAAGAGGGTCGCCTTGAAGAAGGCGTGGGTCAGCAGGTGGTAGCTGCCGGCCCAGTAGGCGCCGGTGCCGACGCCGATGAACATGAAGCCGAGCTGGGAGACGGTCGAGTAGGCGAGGACCTTCTTGATGTCGTACTGGAAGAAGCCGATGGTCGCCGCGAAGAAGGCGGTGAGCGCGCCGATGAGCGCCACCCAGCCCATCGCCGAGGGCGAGAGGGCGAAGAGGAAGTTGAGCCGGGCCACCATGTAGACGCCGGCCGTCACCATCGTGGCGGCGTGGATCAGGGCGGAGACCGGGGTCGGGCCGGCCATGGCGTCGGGGAGCCAGACGTAGAGCGGGATCTGGGCGCTCTTCCCCATCGCGCCGACGAAGAGGAGCATCCCGACCAGCGTCAGGATCGAGATCCCCCAGATGGTCTTGCCGGCGAGGGCCTCCTTCACCCCGGTCGCCTCGATCACCACCTCGTCGCGCAGCTCGCGGAAGTTGAGGGTCGGGCCGACCTTCACCCCGGCGACGCGCGGGGCCAGCGCCGCCGACTCGGCCGGCGTCGCCGCCGCGGCGGTGGTGCCGAGCTCGACGGTGGGGACGTACTCGGTGTTCCGGACCAGGCCCGGCCGGGCCTGCCAGAGGCCGCCGAGCGCCCAGAAGAGGAGGAAGAGGCCGAGGATGAAGCCGAAGTCGCCGAAGCGGTTGGCGACGAAGGCCTTCATGCCGGCCTTCGCCTTCTCCGGGTCGGTGTACCAGAAGGCGATGAGGAGGTAGCTGGCCAGGCCGACCCCCTCCCACCCGAAGAACATCACCACGAAGTTGTCCCCCATCACCAGGAGCAACATCGCGAAGACGAAGAGGTTCAGGTAGGAGAAGAACCGCCAGTAGGACGGCTCCTCGGCCATGTAGCCGATCGAGAAGACGTGGATGAGCGTCCCGATCCCGGTGATGACCATCACCATCATCATCGAGAGGGGATCGAGGGCGAAGGCGAGGTCGGCCGAGAGCCGCCCGGCGGTGAAGAGGTTCCAGAGCGTCTGCTGGAGGTAGCGCTCCTCGGCCGGGAGGGAGAGGAGCTGGACCAGCGCGGTGGCGGCGACCGCGAAGGCCGCGGCCATGGCCAGCACCGCGATGGAGTGGACGATCCGCTTGCCGCGGGTGCCGGCGGCGGTGGCCGGCTCGCCGAAGATCCCCTGGAGCTTCCAGCCCAGGGTGGCGTTGATGGTCGCCCCGACGAGCGGGAAGAACGGGATGAGCCAGAGGTAGGAGACGTGGCTCACGACGATCGGGGCCAGCGCTGTGGTTTCGGAGCCCATGTCACTCCCGCATCAGGTCCGCGCGGCGGACGTCGATGGTCTTGAAGGTCTGGAAGATGGCCAGGACGATGGCCAGGCCGACCGCCGCCTCGGCCGCGGCGAGGACGATCACGAAGAGGGCGAAGATCTGGCCGGTGAGCCCCCCGGTGACGTAGTGGGAGAAGGCGGCGAAGTTGACGTTGGCGCCGTTCAGGATCAGCTCGACGCCCATGAGGACGCCGACGGCGTTCCGCCGGGTCACGACCGTCACCAGCCCGAGGCCGAAGAGGAGCGCGCCGACGACGAGGAAGTGGGGAAGGGAGATCTGCATGGTCACTCCAGGGGCGCCGCGGGGCGGAGCCAGGTGGGCCGGGGGACGGCTCAGTCGGCCTTGATCTCCTTGCGGGCGATGACGATGGCGCCGACCAGGGTCGCGAGCAGCACCATGGACGCCACCTCGAACGGGAGGAGCCAGCGGGTGAGGAAGGCGTCGCCGAGGGCGGCGGTGGTGGCGACGGCCGGGCCCGGCGCGATCAGCCGCCAGGGGGTCAGGAGCGCGACCGCCACCAGCACCGGGGCCACGGCGGCGAGGAGCAGCAGGCCGCCGACGACGCCGACGCTCGCGTTGGAGACGTTCACCTCGCCGATCCGGCTGGTCAGCATCACCGCGAAGAGGACCAGCACCAGGACCCCGCCGATGTAGACCAGCAGCTGGGTGACGGCGAGGAAGTCGGCGGAGAGGAGGACGTAGAGCGCGCCGGCGCCGAGGAGGGCCATGAGCAGCCCGATCGCGCTGTGCAGGATGTTGCGGGCGAAGGCGACGCCGCCGGCCCCGGCCACGGTGAGGGCGGCGAGCACGTAGAAGAGGACGTCGCGGACGCCGAGCGGGCCGGCGGCGGTCGCCGACCAGGCGCCCGCGGCCGGGCCGATGGCGAGCTGGGCCATGCCGACGAGGAAGGCGGCGACGAGCGCGGCGCCCGCGAGCCAGCCGAGGATCTTGCCGGGGGTGAGGTTCATCGGGGCGCTCCTAGGGCTTCGCGGGGGTGGCGTCGCCCGCGGCGGGGGCGGCGGGGGCGGCCGGCGGCTCGGGGGGGAGGAAGCGCGGGCCCGGGGCGTCCCAGGCGCGGGCGGCGAGCTTCGCGCGGACCAGGGTCCCGAGCTCGACGCGGGGGAGGTACTCGGCCGCCTTGTCCACCTTGTAGACCGGGAAGGGGTGGAGCGGGTCGGACCAGCGGATCACCAGGTTCCGCAGGTCGGCCTGCGATCCCTCGAACTCGCGGGTGTGCTGGATCGAGCCGGTGGGGCACGGCTCGACGCAGAGCCCGCAGAACATGCACTTCGCCTCGTCGATGTCGAACTGGGTCACCACCCGCTGCTTCGGGTTCTGCGGGTCCTTCTCCAGCGAGATCTGGATGCAGCTGATCGGGCAGGCCCGCTCGCACGCCTGGCACCCGGTGCAGATGCTGGCGTCCACCTCGAGGAAGCCCCGGTACCGGGGCGGGAGCATGTCGCGCACCGGCAGCGTCGTCCGGTCGGGGTACTGGACGGTGATCGGGCGGCGGACCAGGTAGGAGAGGGTGATCGACAGGCCGTGCCAGAAGGACTTGACGGTGTCCCGGATCGACCCGGTGTACTCGCGGACGGTGGTGGGCATGGCGGCTCGGGTCACCAGTTGGTGAGGTCGACCCGATCGCCCATGGCGACCAGGTTGGCGCGGGTCTGGCGGAGGAAGAGGACCAGCAGGAGCGCGGTGGCCGCGGTCAGGGCGATCCCCGAGACGGTGGCGAGCGCCGGGGTCCCGGCCACCGCCAGCTGCCAGAGGAGGGTGAAGAGGAAGGACGCGAAGGCCCAGGGGACCAGGTACTTCCAGCAGAGGTTCATCATCTGGTCGATGCGGATGCGCGGGAGGGTCCAGCGCACCCAGACGATCAGGTTGAGGACCACCAGGGTCTTCAGGACCATGACGACCATCGAGAGCGCCTCGAGCCCCCACCAGGCGGCGCCGGGGATGAGCTCCGCGCCGCGGGCGGCGGCGTAGGCCTCCGGCCCCACGAAGGGGACCTGCCAGCCGCCGAGGAAGAGGGTCGTGGCGACCGCCGCCATGACCCACAGGTTGCCGAACTCGACGAGGAAGTAGAGGGCGAAGCGGAAGCCCGAGTACTCCGAGAGGTAGCCGGCGACCAGCTCCGACTCCGCCTCCGGCAGGTCGAAGGGGGTCCGGTTCCCCTCCGCGAGCTGGGAGATGAAGAAGATGGCGAAGGCGACGGTCGAGGCCGGGTTGGTGAAGACGTTCCACTGCCACGGCCAGGCGCCCTGGGCGCGGACGATCCCCTGCATGGAGAGCGTCCCGGACATGAGGATCGGCACCATCACCGCGACGCCGGCCGGGATCTCGTAGGAGATCACCTGGGCCGCCGAGCGCATCCCGCCGAAGAGCGCCCACTTCGAGTTGGACGACCAGCCGGCGAGGAGGATCCCGACCACCACCAGCGCGGTGACCGCGATCAGGTAGAAGACGCCGACGTTCAGGTCGGCGGCGATCAGGCTCTCGCCGAAGGGGAGGACCACGAAGGCCAGGGCGAAGCCGGCCATGACGAAGTACGGGGCCGAGCGGAAGAGGATCTGGTCGGCGTCGGCCGGGATCAGGTCCTCCTTGAAGAGGAGCTTCACGGCGTCGGCGATCCACTGGAAGAACCCGGCCGCGCCGGCGCGGTTGTAGCCGACCCGGCTCTGCATGCGGGAGCTCACCCGCATCTCCCACCAGACGGTCATGCCGGAGACGATGGCGCCGAAGTTGACCAGGATGAAGGCGAGGATCCCGACCGCCACCCCCTCGGCCAGGCCGGTCCAGGGCCAGGTGGCCGGATCGACGCCGAGGACGCGCCCGACCAGGGCGTCGATGACCGCCGGCTTGGTCAGCGGCGACAGGAGGAGGATGGCGGCGAAGAGGGCGCCGGGCAGGCCGAGGCCGACCGCCAGCGTGACGAGGACGACGGTGCGGGGCGAGATCTTGGAGGCGGTGCGCTTGGTCGGCATGGCTAGCGGTCGATCTCCGGGGCGACGACGTCCAGGGAGGCGATGAGGGCCACCAGGTCGGCGACCATGAGCCCCCGGCTCAGGGGCTCGATGATCCCCATGGCGGTGAAGCTGCCGGTGCGGGCGCGGATCCGGTACGCCTTGTTCGTGCCGTCGGCGACGACGTAGAAGGCCATCTCGCCGCGGGCCGACTCGACCCGGGAGAGCGCCTCCCCCGCCTCGACCTTCAGGTTGCGCTGGACCTTCGGCGCCATGATCTCGCCGTCGGGGAGCTTCTCCAGCGCCTGGCGGACGATCTTGGACGACTCGCCCATCTCCCGGACCCGGCAGAAGTACCGGTCGAACGAGTCGCCGACGGTGCCGAACATCCCCTGGCCGACCGGGATGGAGAACTCGAAGTCGGAGTAGGCGCCGTAGGGGAGGTCGCGCCGGACGTCCCAGTCGACGCCCGAGCCGCGGAGGTTCGGGCCGACGAGGCCGTAGTCGACGGCCATCGGGCCGGGGATGACCGCCACGTTGGCGAGCCGCCGGATGTAGATCTCGTTGAAGGTGATCAGCCGGTCGAACTCGACGAGGAAGCGGTCGAAGTGGTCGAGGAAGGCGAGGGTCCGGTCGCGCCAGCCCTCGGGCAGGTCGAAGGCCACCCCGCCGATGCGGTGGTAGTTGTAGGTGAGCCGCGCGCCGCAGAGCGCCTCGATGAGGTCGTTGATCGTCTCGCGCTCGCGGACGCCGTGGAGCATCGGGGTGAAGGCGCCGATGTCCATCGCCATCGTCCCGACCGAGATGAGGTGGCTCGCGATCCGGCAGAGCTCGCCGGAGATGGCGCGCAGGTACTGGGCCCGCCGCGGGACCTCGATCCCGGTGAGCCGCTCGACCGCCGTCGCGTACCCCTCGTTGGGGAACATCGCCGCCACGTAGTCGATCCGGTCGGTGTACGGCATGTAGCCGTGCCACCCCGTCGACTCCCCGATCTTCTCGAGGGACCGGTGGAGGTAGCCGACGTCGGGCACCGCCCGGGTGATCACCTCGCCGTCGGTCTGGACGATGAAGTTGATGACGCCGTGGGTGGAGGGGTGCTGCGGCCCGAAGTTGAGGATCATCTCCTCGTTGTTCTGATCGACGCGGCGGAGGATGAGCTTTTCCATGGTTCCTCCGGTCCTCAGGCCTTCTCGGGGGGCGGCGGGGCCGCGGGTGCGGGCGGCGGCGGGGGCGGCGCGCTCCGGGCGACCTCGGCGCGGGCGGCGTCGTCGAGCCGCTTCAGCTCGACCAGCGGGTCGGCGCGGACGTTGGTGATCCCGTGCCAGCCGCCGGCCTCCTCGTAGTCCTTCCGGAGCGGGAAGCCGACCCAGTCGTCGGGGAGCATGATCCGGCGCAGGTCGGGGTGGCCGGTGAAGGTCACGCCGAAGAGGTCGTAGACCTCGCGCTCGAACCAGTCGGCGGTCTTCCAGACCGGCTCGAGCGAGGGGACGACGGGGGCGGCGCGGTCGGCCTCCACCTTCAGCACCAGGGAGTGGCGGAGGGGGTAGGAGAGGAGGTGGATCACCACCTCGATCACGTTCCGCTTCGGCCAGTCGACCGCCGTCAGGTCCTCGCAGAAGTCGAACTGGAGGCCGGGCGTCTCCTTGAGGAAGCGGGCGATCTCGATCAGGCGCGCTCCCTTCACCAGGAGGAACTGGTCGCCCCGGGGGCCGCCGGCCGGCGCGGCGACGTCGTCGCCGAAGCGCGCCCGGAGCAGTTCGTGGATCTCGCTGGTCGTCATCTCGCTCCCTCGTGCGACAGGGGCGAGACGTCCGCGTCGCCGCGGGCGCTCGCCCCGTCCCGCGGCCCGCAGGCCGCGTCGTTCAACCGTGCGCCTCGCCTCGTCGGCTAGGCCGTCCCGGCACCGGCCTCGGCCGGCCGCCGCTTGTCGGACCACCGCTCGTTCCGGACCAGCTCCTGCAGCCGGAGGAGCCCCTCGGTGAGCGCCTCGGGGCGCGGCGGACAGCCCGGCACGTAGACGTCGACGGGGATCACCTTGTCGACCCCCTTGCAGACCGAGTAGGCCGGCTGGAAGAGGCCGCCGCAGTTCGCGCAGGAGCCCATCGAGATGACGTACTTGGGCTCGCTCATCTGGTCGTAGAGGAGCTTCGCCCGCTCGGCCATCTTGTAGGTGAGCGTCCCGGCGACGATCATGAAGTCGGCCTGGCGCGGCGAGGCGCGGGGGATCGCGCCGAAGCGCATCAGGTCGGCCCGCGGCCCGCCGGTCTGGATCAGCTCGATCCCGCAGCAGGCGAGCCCGAAGAGCAGGTACCAGAGCGAGTTCTCGCGGGCCATGTTGATCAGCTGGTCGAGCTGGCTGGTGTGGAAGAGGGTGACGTCGCCGCCGACCCCGGAATCGACCTTGTTGGCCATGACTGGTGTCCCGTCTCCCTCTCCCGAGGTGGTTTCGCGGGCCGCGCCCGCACGGCGGGCCCCCGCGCGACGCGTGGCGTCCGTCAGGCCGCCTTCTTGGTGCCGGCGGCGGCCGGGGTCTCGCCCTGGCCCGGCGCCGGGTTCCCGCCGAGCTCCTTCACCCAGGCGAGGTCGCCGTGCGCCCAGACCCAGGCGAGGCCGGCCACCAGGATGGCGACGAAGAGCGCGAGCTCGAAGAGGGCGACCCAGGCGACCGAGGGGCCGGCCTCGGTCCAGCGGCGGTAGACCGCCACGACCGGGAAGGTCAGCGCGATGTCGACCTCGAAGATCACGAAGACGAGCGCGACCAGGTAGAAGCGCGGGTTGAAGTTGAACCAGGCGGCCCCGACGGGGCGCTCACCGCACTCGTAGATGGTCGACTTCTCGGCGTTCGGGATCCGGGGGCCGATGAGCCTCGAGAGGGTGATGCCGCCGAACGCGAACCCGACGGCGACGATCGCGAAGACCAGTACGGCGCCGAACTCGAAGCCCATCGTGGGTGTACCCTCGTGGCGACTGGAGGCGGGACGAAAAGCGGGCGGAGTCTACAGATTGGACTCCTGAAGTCAAGGGGCCGATTTCGCTTGACGACGCGAGGCGGTCCGGGCACTTAGAGTGCCCACCCGACCCCGGCCTACCCATGCTGACACCCCTCCAGACCTACTTCCCCATCGGCGTGGTTCTCCTGGTCGCGGTCGGCCAGGGGCTCCTCCTCCTGGGGCTCGCGAACGTCCTCGGGCCGCGGCGGCCGAGCCTCGTCAAGGCCGCCCCCTTCGAGTGTGGGTCGCCGCCCGTCGGCTCGGCGCGGGAACCGTTCGGGGTCAAGTTCTACGTCGTGGCGCTCCTCTTCATCGTCTTCGACATCGAGGCGGTCTTCCTCTACCCCTGGGCGGTGCTCTTCACCGAGCTCGGGTGGGCGGGCTACGTCGAGATGTCGGTGTTCGTCGCCACGCTGGTGCTCGGTCTGGTCTACGTCTGGAAGAAGGGCGTCCTCGACTGGAACGAGTGAGGAGAGCGGCAATGGCATCCGAGATCGACGTCGTCCCGGCCATCCCCACGAGGAAGGACGAGGCGATCGGGCGGCTGCAGCAGATGGTGAGCCAGGGGCTCGGCTGGGCCCGCAAGTACTCGCTCTTCCAGTACCCCTTCGTCACCGCCTGCTGCGGCATGGAGTACATGACCCTCGCGGCGGCCCGGTACGACCTCGACCGGTTCGGCGCGGCGCTGCCGCGCTTCTCGCCGCGCCAGGCCGACCTGCTCATGGTGGTCGGGACGGTCAACTGCAAGCAGGCCCCGGTGCTCCGCCGGGTCTGGGAGCAGATCGCGGAGCCGAAGTGGGTGGTCGCCTTCGGGGTCTGCGCCTCGTCGGGCGGCTTCTACGACAACTACGCGACGGTGCAGGGGATCGACCAGATCATCCCGGTCGACGTCTACGTGCCCGGCTGCCCGCCCCGGCCGGAGCAGGTGCTCGACGGGATCATGCTCCTCCAGAAGAAGATCCAGGGGCAGACCCACCGGCTCGTGGAGCCGGCCCCCGCGCCGGCCATCGTCGCGCCGGGGACGCGGTAGCGAGGAGACCATGGCCAAGGTCGTCATCGACGCGCTGCTGGAGCGCTTCCCGGGCGCCGTCACCGGCGCCGCCGCGGGCCCGGGGGGCGACGACGTCGCCTTCGTCGAGCGGGAGCGGATCGCCGAGGTCTGCCGGTTCCTCAAGGAGGACCCGGCGCTCGCGTTCAACGTCGCCCCGTACGTCACCGCGGTCGACTACCTCGGGCAGGAGCCGCGGTTCGAGGTCGTCTACAACCTCCTCTCCACCCGGCGGAGCTGGCGCGTGCGCCTGCGGGTGAAGGTGCCGGAGGCGGACCCGGTGGTGCCGAGCGTCACCGGGGTCTGGCGGGGCGCCGACTGGTTCGAGCGCTACTGCTTCGACATGTACGGCATCCGCTTCACCGGCCACCCGGACCTGCGCCGCCTCTTCATGTACGACGAGTTCGTGGGCCACCCGCTCCGGAAGGACTACCCGCTGCGCGGCCGGCAGCCGCTCGTCGCCGAGCGCGGGGTCCAGGACGTCTACCGCGGGCCGGGACCGGCCGGGCGGGACTAGGTTCGCCACCCAGACGGGCGCCGCGGGTGCGGCGCCGGGCGAGGACGCATGTCGAGCGAGGTCGAGGCAGGGGCGAGGACGGAGGCGGTGGCCGCGGGGGCGCGCGCGAGCGAGCTCGACGCGCCGCTCCCCACGAAGCGGATGCTGGTCAACCTGGGGCCCTCCCACCCGGCGATGCACGGCACCACCCGGGCGGTGGTCGAGCTCGACGGCGAGACGATCGCCACCTGCAAGCTCGACATCGGCTTCCTGCACCGGGGCTTCGAGAAGAGCTGCGAGAACGTCACCTGGACGCAGTGCTTCCCGTACACCGATCGGCTGAACTACGTCAGCTCGATCATGAACAACGTCGGCTTCGCGCTGGCGGTCGAGAAGCTCTGCGGCCTCGAGGTGCCCGAGCGCGCCCAGTACCTGCGGGTGGTGACCAGCGAGATCCACCGGATCTGCGATCACCTGACGCTGGTGGGCGCGATGGGGCTCGAGCTCGGCGCCATGACCGTCTTCCTCTACGCGGTCGAGGGGCGCGACCTGCTCTGGGACCGGCTCGCCGAGCTGTGCGGCGCGCGGCTCACCTCGAACTACGCGCGCGTCGGCGGGGTGACCCGCGACCTGCCCGACGGCTGGACCGACGCCACGCTGCGGTCGCTCGATCGCGTCGGCGCCCTCCGGGACGAGATCGACGGCCTCCTCTCCCGCAACCGGATCTTCACCGACCGGACGCGGAACGTCGCCCGCGTCCCCCGCGACGAGGCCTGCGAGCTCGGCTTCAGCGGCCCCTGCCTGCGCGCCTCGGGCGAGCCGTGGGACCTGCGCAAGGCGGCCCCGTACCTGGTCTACGACCGGCTCGACTTCGACGTCCCGGTGGGCACCAACGGCGACAACCTCGATCGCTACCTGGTCCGAATCGAGGAGATGAAGCAGTCGGACCGGATCGTCCGCCAGTGCCTGGCCCAGATGGCGCCCGGAGAGATCGCGGTCGCCGACGTCCGCTACGTCCTCCCCCCGAAGCCGCAGGTGTACGGGACGATCGAGGGCGTCATGGCGCACTTCAAGCTGGTCATGGAGGGGATCCAGGTCCCGGCCGGCGAGGCGTACGGCTACACCGAGGCGGCCAACGGCGAGCTCGGCTTCTACCTGGTCTCCGACGGCGGGGGCCGCCCCTACAAGCTCGGGCTCCGCGCGCCGGGCTGGCCGATGCTGGCCGCGCTGCCGCGCATGCTCGAGGGCGGGCTGCTCGCCGACCTGGTCCCGACGTTCGACAGCATCAACATGATCGGCGGCGAGGTCGAGCAGTAGCGCCCCGCCGGGCACCCGGAGGAGTCTCGATGGCCGAGGAGAAGAAGCCCGAAGCACCCGCCGCGCCGGCCAGGCCGCCCGGGCCGCCGCCCCCGAAGAACCCGGGGATGGTGACCGGGACGATCGACGGGCGCGAGGTGGTGGTGAAGCCGGGGACCACCGTCATCCAGGCCGCCCAGGGCGCGGGGATCGACATCCCCTACTACTGCTGGCACGAGCGGCTCTCGATCGCCGCCAACTGCCGCATGTGCCTGGTGGAGATGTCGAACGCCCCGGGCGGCAAGCTGGTGCCGTCCTGCCAGATGCCGATGGCCGAGGGCGTGGCGGTGAAGACCGACACCCCCCGGGTGAAGGACCAGCAGCGCGCCACCCTCGAGTTCCTGCTCCTCAACCACCCGGTCGACTGCTCCATCTGCGACCAGGCCGGCGAGTGCAAGCTGCAGGACTACTACATGCAGCACGACCAGCGGCCCTCCCGCCTCGACATCCCCAAGAACGTGAAGGGGAAGCGGATCGAGCTGGGGCCCCGCGTCACGCTCGACCAGGAGCGGTGCATCCTCTGCACCCGCTGCGTCCGCTTCATGCGGGAGATCGCCGAGAACCCGCAGCTCGGCGTCGCCCGGCGCGGCACCCGGAGCGAGATCACCACCTTCCCCGGGAAGCCCCTCGACGACCCGTACTCGGTGAACGTGGTCGATCTCTGCCCGGTCGGGGCGCTCACCGCCACCGACTTCCGCTTCCGGGGCCGGGTCTGGTTCATGAGCTCGGCGCGGAGCGTCTGCACCGGCTGCTCCCGCGGCTGCAGCGTCAGCCTCGACTACCTCGGCGACACCGCCTACCGCCTCCGGCCGCGGGAGAACCCCGCGGTCAACGAGGAGTGGATGTGCGACCAGGGGCGCGGGACCTACCGCCCCCTGAACGTCGACCGGGTCCTGGCGGCGCGCGTCGGCCGCGGGGCCGCGCCCCGGGCCGCGTCGCGCGACGAGGCGGTGGCCGAGGCGGCGCGGGCGCTGGCGGGGCCGCGGGGGCGGCCCGGCGTGGCGGTGCTCCTCTCGCCGGTGGCGTCGCTCGAGGACCTGCTGGCGGCCTGCGCGGTGGCCAGCCAGGGGCTCGGGGTCGCCGAGGTCTACGCCGGCGGCCGCGCCGACGGCTGGCAGGACGACTTCCTGAAGCGGTCGGACGAGAACCCCGACCGGCGAGGGCTCGAGCTCGCCGCCCAGGCGTTCGGGCTGCGGGTCCGCCCCTTCGCCGACCTCCTGTCCGCGGCCCGGGCCGGCGCGGTGCAGGCGCTCTGGGCGGTCGGCGCCGAGCTCCCGGTCACTTCCGGGCTCGAGCCGCTCCTGGCGGTGCCGGCGCTGGTGGTGCAGGCGGTGAACGCCGGCCCGCTCGCCGACGCCGCCACGGTCCTCCTGCCGGCGTCGCCGCACGCCGAGACGGACGGCACCTTCGTCAACTTCGAGGGGCGGGCGCAGCGCTTCGAGGCGGCCTGGTTCCCGCGGGGCGAGGCCCGCCCGCACGCGCTGCTCGCCGCCGCCCTGGGCCGGGCGCTCGGGATCGCCGCGCCCTGGAGCTCGCCGCGGGAGGTCTGGCGGGCGCTCTCCGGGCGCCTCGCCGAGGGGGCGCTCCCGGGCTTCGAGTGGGACTCGCTGCCGTCGGCGGGTCGCCGCCGCGGGCAGCCGCCGCTGGCGGCCGGGACGGTCGACGGGCGGGTGCCGGGGCTGCGGGAGCGGCTGGCGCCGGCCGGGTCCGAGGACGTCGTGCAGCGCCGGGCGCCGTCGGCCTGGTAGGGGAGGGGAACGCGTGAAGCGCTTCGTCGGCATGTCGGTCACGCTCGCCGCGCTGGTGGGCGGCCTCGTCCTCCTCGCGGCCGGCTTCTACTGGGTCGCGGCCGGCCTCGGCTGGGCCTTCAACTGGGCGGGGATCCACTGGCTCGGCACCGTCCCGGACGGCACGGTGAGCGCGGCGGCGATCCACTTCGGCGCCTCGGTCGGCAACGTGCTGACCCTGATGCTGGTGCTGCTCATGATCTCCGGGTCGCTCCTCACGGTCGCCGAGCGCAAGTGGTCGGCGCTCATGCAGAACCGGATCGGCGCGAACCGGATCACCGTGGGCGGCAACCCGCTCGGCGGCATCCCCTTCCTCGCCGCCGACGCGCTCAAGATGCTCACCAAGGAGCGGATCGATCCGGCCGCCGCCACGCGCCTGCTCTTCGAGCTGGCGCCGCTCCTCTCCTTCGCCCCGGTCTTCGCGCTCTTCGCCATCGTGCCGGTCGGGCCGCCGATCGACCTCGGCGCGCTGGTCGGCGACGCGGCCGGCGCGGGCCGGAGCATCGCCCTCCAGGTGGCGTCGCTCGACGCCGGGCTCCTCTACCTCTTCGCCATCGCCTCGCTCCAGGTCTACGGCACCGCGCTCGCCGGCTGGGCCTCCAACAACAAGCTGGCCCTCCTCGGCGGGGTGCGCGCCTCCTCCCAGATGATCAGCTACGAGGTCTCGCTCGGCCTCTCGCTGGTCGGGAGCATGATGGCCTACCGGACGCTCCGCCTCGACGAGATGGTGGTGGCCCAGGGCCACCCGGTGCTGGGCGGCTTCCCCGCCATCGGCCTCCTCCTCCAGCCGGTCGGCTTCCTGGTCTTCTTCGCCTCGGCCTTCGCCGAGACGAAGCGCGCCCCCTTCGACCTCCCCGAGGGCGAGAGCGAGATCATCGGCTACTTCATCGAGTACTCGGGGATGAAGTTCGGGATGATGTTCCTCGCCGAGTTCCTCGAGATCACCGTCCTCTCCGGGGTGGTGACCGCGGTCTTCCTCGGGGGCTGGAACCCGCTGGTGGTCTCCACCGAGTGGCTCCGGTCGGCGGTGTCGCCCCTCTGGTTCGGGGCGATCTGCGCCGGCGCCTTCATCGTGAAGATGATCGTGATAATGTGGCTGCAGCTCACCATCCGCTGGCTGCTGCCCCGCTTCCGCTACGACCAGATCCAGCAGCTCTGCTGGAAGCTCCTCCTGCCGGTGGCCCTGGCCAACGTCTTCGTCACCGGCGCCGTCATCCTCATCGACCCCTCGCTCCAGCTCCTCGCCTGGCTCGGCCTCGGCATCATCGCCGGCGTCGTGGTCCTGGTGCTCGCCGCCGGGCGCCCCGCCCCGGCCCGCGCCGGGGATCACGCCCACGCCGGGGGACACTGACCATGCCCTACCAGATCGACAACCGGCCGCTCGACCTCCGCGAGCGGATGTACTTCCCGGAGATCATCCGGGGGATCGGCGCGCTGACCGGCCACTTCCTCCGGAACCTCTTCTTCAGCCGGGACCCCAACCCGGACATCCTGGCGCGGCCGCGCGGGTTCGGCCGGTCGGACAACGTCACCGTCCAGTACCCCGAGGAGAAGGCGCCCTACCCGCCCGGCTACCGCGGCCTCCACCGGCTGGTGCCGCGCGAGGACGGGAAGGCGCGCTGCGTCGCCTGCTACATGTGCGCCGCCGCCTGCCCGGCCCAGTGCATCTACATCGAGGCCGGCGAGGTCGAGGGCGACCCCGTCGAGAAGGCCCCGGTGGTCTTCGTCATCGACGAGCTCCGCTGCGTCGTCTGCGGCCTGTGCGTCGAGGCCTGCCCCAAGGACGCCATCCGGATGGACACCGGGGAGCACGCGCCGCCGAGCTACGAGCGCGCGGCCCAGATCTGGGACAAGGCGCGGCTGCTCCGCGGCCCCTCCGTCAACTACCAGCACGATCCGTGGCTCCGGCGCGAGGCGCCGTCCATCCCGCCCGCGCAGCGGGCGGCGATGAAGGCGAGCGCCCGGCCCTTCCCCTCGGTGGGCACCGACGAGTACGCCCAGACGCCGGGCTTCTCGGTGCGGGTCCTCGCCGCGGAGGCGAAGGAGCGCGACGACCGCGCCCGCGCGGGCTGACGCGCCGTCCCACCGGCGGCGCGCCTGGCTGCTGTTCGGCGCCCTCGCCGGCGCGGCGCTCCTCCTCGACCTCGGCCGGCTCCACCGGCTGGAGCAGGCGGACGCGCTCGTCCCGGTCCTGGTCTCGCTGCAGCGGTGGACCCCGTTCTACTGGGACCAGGAGCGCTTCGGGATGCTGGTCCCGCTCCTGGCGCTGCCGCTGCGCGACCCGCTCGGGAACCTCCTCGCCCAGCGCTGGCTCGACGTCCTCGGCGGGCTGGCGGCGGTCGTGCTCCTGGCCCGTCACGTCCTGCCGGGGCGCGACTGGCCGCTCGCGGGGGCCGCCGCCGCCGCCGCGCTCCTGGTCGCCGCGCCGGCGGGGTGGCGCTTCGAGTACCTGGCCGATCAGCCCTACGGCGTCGCCCTGGCGCTCGCCCTGGCCGGGCTGGCGCTCGCCGAGCCGGATCTCGCCGGGCGGCGCCCGCCGCGGCGCCTCGCCGCCGGCCTGGCGCTCGTCCTCCTCGCCCACTGGGTCAACGCCGCGGCCGGGCTCCTCCTGGTGGCGCTCGCCGCGGCCCGCGCCGCGGAGGACCTGCTCTCCGGCGAGCCGTCCGCGGCGGTCGGCGCGCGGCTCGCGGTCGACGCCGCGCTGCTCGGCGCCGGCCTCGCCGCGGGGCAGCTCTCCATCGCCCTCTACCCGATCGTCACCGGGCACCCGCTCCGGCTCGCCGTCGGGCTCCTGCCGCCGCGCGCCTGGCCCGCCGCCTGGGGCGCGATCCTGGCGCGGGCCTGGGCCGACGAGCGGGGCTGGGCCGCGGCGCTCGCGCTCGCCGCCT
>JAJXSQ010000013.1:0-11151 GCA_021784495.1 Myxococcales bacterium
GGCGCGGTCGCCGCCGCCGCCGCCGCGCGGCCGAGCCCGAAGAGCGCGGGCGGCAGGTCGGCGAGGAAGCGCGACGGCTCGGTGGCGCGGTAGCCGGGGCCGCCGGCGCCGAAGCCCATCCGGCGGCGGGCGAGGGAGAGGACCAGCCGGCGCCGCGCCCGGGTCATGCCCACGTAGCAGAGCCGCCGCTCCTCGTCCTCGGCGGCGGCCCGCTCGCCCGGCGACGAGGAGTCCCAGGCCCGCTCGTAGGGGAGGGTCCCGTCCTCGAGCCCGGCGAGGACGACGGCGTCGAACTCGAGCCCCTTGGCGGCGTGGAGGGTCATGAGCGCCACCCGCCCCTCCGGCGCCGCGCCGTCGGCCTCGCCGAGGAGGGCGATCTGCTCGAGGAAGCGGGCCAGCGGGGGCGGCGGCACCGGCTCCTCCGGATCGCGCGGGCGGGGCGCGACCGCCAGCGCCTCGTCGAACTCCCGCGCCGCGGCGACGAGCTCGACCAGGTTCTCGGCCCGCTCGGCCGCCTCGTCGCCGGCCTCCCCCTCGAGCCGGCCGAGGAGGCCGGAGCGGCGCAGCGCCTCCTGCACCGCCTCGCCGGCGTCGAGCCCGGCGACGTTCCCGGCCAGCCAGGCGACCACGTCGTGGAGCTCGGCGAGGGCCCGCCGCGCCTGGGGCTTCAGCCCCTCGATCCGGTCGCGGTCGGCGAGCGCCTGGTAGAGCGAGGTGCCGGCGGCGGCGGCGTGGGCCCGGAGCCGCGCCACCGTCCGCTCGCCGATCCCGCGGGGCGGCCGGTTGAGGACCCGCTCGAGGTCGAGGTCGCTCGCCGGCGAGAGCGCGAGCCGGAGGTAGGCGGCGGCGTCCTTCACCTCGGCCCGGTCGTAGAAGGAGGTCCCGCGGACGATGACGTAGGGGATCCCGGCGGCCCGCAGCTGCGCCTCGATCGGCCGGCTCTGGGCGTTGGTCCGGTAGAGGACGGCGATCGCCTCCCCCGGCGTCCCCCGGGCGCGCTCGGCGGCGACCGCCCGCGCGATCCGCTCCGCCTCCTCGTGCTCGTCCTGCCCGACGAGGAGCTGGAGCGGGTCGCCGGCGCCGGCCTCGGTCCAGAGCCGCTTCTCCCGGCGCGCCCGCGCGCGGGAGATGACGGCGTGGGCGGCGTCGAGGACGTTCCGGGTGGAGCGGTAGTTCCGCTCCAGCTTCACCACCCGGCAGCCGGGGAAGTCGGCGTCGAAGCCGAGGATGTGGCGGACGTCGGCGCCGCGCCAGCGGTAGATCGCCTGGTCGTCGTCGCCGACCACGCAGAGGTTGCCGGCGGCGCCCACCAGGAGGCGCAGGAGCCGGTACTGGACCGGGTTGGTGTCCTGGAACTCGTCGACCAGGAGGTGGTCGAAGCGGCCGGCCCAGCGGGCCCGGAGCGCCGGGTCGGCCTCGAGCAGCTCGACCGGGCGGACCAGGAGATCGCCGAAGTCGACGGCCCCGGCCCGGGCGAGCGCCGCCTGGTAGCGGCCGTAGAGGTCGCGCGCCAGGGCGCCCTCGGGGTCGAGCCCGTCGGCCGGCACCGCCGCCGGCGCGATCGCCTGGTTCTTCCAGCGGTCGATCCGCCAGAGGAGCTGGCGCGGGGCGAGGGGCGCGCCGTCGTCGAGCCCGGCCTCGGCGAAGAGCCGCTTGGCGAGCCGGAGCTGGTCGTCGCCGTCGTAGATGGCGAAGGCCGGCGGCAGGCCGGCGGCCGCCGCCTCGCGCCGGAGGAAGCGGGCGCCGAAGGCGTGGAAGGTCTGGACCCAGAGATCGCCGGCGGCGGCGCCGAGGAGCCGCTCCAGCCGCGCCCGCATCTCGCCGGCGGCCTTGTTGGTGAAGGTGACCCCCAGGACGCGCCAGGGGGCGACCCCCTCCTCGAGCACCAGCCGGGCGATCCGGCTCACGATGACGCGGGTCTTGCCCGAGCCGGCGCCGGCGAGGACCAGGAGCGGCCCGGCGCCGTGGAGCACCGCCTCGCGCTGCTCGTCGTTCAGGTCGTCGAGGATCCCCGGCACCATCGCGCGGCGGAACATACCCGATGGCCGGGCACGCCGCCCGTGCGCGCCGCCCGCGCCGGCGATAGAGTGCCGCCGATGCCGCCCCCGGTCCGGATCGTCCCCCTCGGCGGCCTCGGCGAGGTGGGCATGAACTGCCTCGCCGTCGAGGCCGGCGACCGGATCGCGGTGATCGACTGCGGCGTGCTCTTCCCCGAGGAGAACCTGGGGGTCGACGTCGTGGCCCCCGATCTCTCCTGGCTGGTGGAGCGGCGCGACCGGGTCGGCGGGATCTTCCTCACCCACGGCCACGAGGACCACGTCGGCGCGCTCCCCTTCCTGCTGCGCCACGTCCAGGCCCCGGTCTTCGGGACCCGCTTCACCCTGGCGATGGTGCGGGGGCGGCTCGCCGCCGCCGGGATCGACGCCGACCTGCGCGAGGTCGCCCCCGGCGAGGTCCGGAGCGCCGGCGAGGGCGCGCCCATCTCCGTCGAGTTCGTGGCCGTCACCCACTCCATCCCCGACGCCTGCGCCCTGGCCCTCTCCACGCCCCAGGGGACCCTCCTCCACACCGGCGACTTCAAGATCGACGAGCGCCCGGTGGCCGGGCCGCCGATCGACCTCGCCCGCCTCGGGGCCCTGGGCCGGGCCGGGGTCCGGCTGCTCCTCTCCGACTCGACCAACGCCGAGCGGCCGGGGTCGACCCTCGGGGAGGCGGCGGTCGGGCCGGCGCTCCGCGACGCGCTCGGCGACGCGCGCGGGCGGGTCTTCGTGGCCACCTTCTCCTCCAACGTCCACCGACTCGTCCAGGTGGTCGCCGCCGCGGCGGCCAGCGGGCGGCGGCTCGCCCTCCTGGGCCGCGGGATGGTCGAGAACTTCGAGATCGCCCGCTCCCTCGGCTACCTGACCGAGCCGGCCTGGATGCCGGTCGCGCCCGACGAGGCCCGGCGCCTCCCCCCGCGCGAGCTGGCGGTGCTCACCACCGGCAGCCAGGGGGAGCCGCGCGCCGCCCTCGGCCGGCTCGCCCGCGGCGAGCACCCCGACCTGGCGGTCTCCCCCGGCGACACGGTGATCCTCTCCTCGCGCCAGATCCCGGGGAACGAGCTGGCGGTGGGGCGGCTGGTCGACGAGCTCTGCCGGCGCGGCGCCGAGGTGCTCTGGGACGCGACCCCGCCGCTCCACGCCACCGGCCACGCCCAGGCGGACGAGCTGCGCCGGATGATCGAGCTGGTCCGGCCCGAGCGCCTGGTCCCCATCCACGGACAGTACCGGCAGCTCGCGCGCCACGCCGCCATCGGCCGGGCGGCCGGGCTCCCCGCGGAGCGCTGCCACGTCCTCTCCGACGGCCAGATCCTCGAGCTCGACGACGACGGGGCGCGGGTGCTCCCGGAGCGGGCGCCGAGCGGCCGGGTCTACGCCGTCCGGGACGAGCTGGGGGCGAGCGACGTGCCCCACCTCGTGGTACAAGATCGACGCCTCCTGGCCGAGGCGGGGCTCTGCATCGCGGTGCTGGCCGTCGCCCGCGACACCGGCGCGGTGGTCCGCGGCCCCGACCTCTTCTCCGTGGGCGTCGCCGGCTTCCCCGCCTGCGAGGCCGAGGTCCGCGGCGAGGCGCTGCGCGCCCTGGAGGCGCTGGGGCCGGCCGCCCGGACCGACGCGGCCGAGGTCCAGGAGGCGCTGCGGGGGGCGGTCCGCCGCGCCTTCCGGCGGGCCACCGGGCGGCGGCCGTCGGTGCTGGCGGTGGTGCTGGAGCTCTAGCGGGGGCCGTGGGCCCGGAGGGTGCGATGCCGAGCTTCGACGTGGTGAGCGAGGTCGACCTGATGGAGGTCGAGAACGGGTTCAACCAGGCGCGCAAGGAGATCGCCCAGCGCTTCGACTTCAAGGGGACCGGGACCGACCTGGAGCGCGACAAGGACCTGAACCTCGTCGTCCGGGCGAACTCCGACGGGCGGGCCGAGGCGGCGCTCGGGGTCCTCATGGAGAAGCTGGCCAAGCGGGCGGTGCCCCTGACCGCGCTCGACGTCCAGCCGGTCGAGCCGGCCGGCGGCGGCCGCGTCCGGCAGCTGGTGAAGCTCCGGCGCGGCCTGAAGCAGGACGACGCCCGGAAGCTGGTGGCGGTGGTGAAGGAGAGCGGGCTCAAGGTGCAGGCGGCGATCCAGGGCGAGAAGGTCCGGATCACCGGCAAGAAGCGCGACGACCTCCAGGCGGTCATGGCGGCGCTCCGCGGCGCGGCGCTCCCCTTCCCGCTCCTGTTCCAGAACTTCGCCGACTGAGCGTCGCCATGGCCGGAACGGCTCCCGCCTTCCCCCCGGCGTCGATCACCCGCGCGCTCCTCGAGGGCGGCCCCTGGGCGGTCATGCTCCTCCAGGGCCCGACCTTCACCGTGGGCTACGCCAGCGCCGCCTGCCAGGCGCTCCTCCCCTGGCGGTCGCTCCTCGGCCGCCCGCTCGCCGAGGCCTGGCCGGAGGCGGCCGCCGCGCTCGGGCCGGCGCTCGCCGGGGCGCGCGCCGACGGCCGGCTCCGCACCCTCGACGACCTCCGCATCGACCGGGGCCGGCCGGGCACCGAGGCGGCCGAGCCGGGCTGGTTCTGCGCCACCCTCCAGCCGGTCCCCGCCGGCGACGGCGCGCCACCGGACGTCGCCATCCACCTCGCCGACCGGACCGGGCCGGCGCTGGAGCGCGCGCGCGCCCGGGAGCTGGAGGGCGAGCGGGGGCGGCTCCTCGACGCGGAGCGGGCCGCCCGGAGCGCCGAGCAGCTCGCCGAGGCGATCCCCCAGATCGTCTGGACCTCGGACCCGGAGGGCCGCCCCGAGTGGTTCAACCGGCGGTGGCAGGAGTACACCGGCCTCGACGTCGCGACCTCCCGCCGGGAGGGGCTGCGGGCCGCGCTCCACGACCAGGACGTCCCGCGGGTGCTCAACCGCTGGCTCACCGGGCTGCGCGCCCGGTCGGCGGTCGAGGTCGAGGCCCGGCTCCGGGCCGCCGACGGGACCTACCGCTGGCACCTCCTGCGCGCGGTGCCGCTCCGCGACGAGCGCGGCGCGATCTCCCGCTGGTTCGCCAGCGCCTCCGACGTGGAGGAGCAGCTGCGGGCCCGCTCGGCCTCCGAGGTGGCGCGCCGGCGGGAGGAGGGCGCCCGGCGCCGCGCCGAGGAGGCCGGGTTCGCCGCCGTCCTCCGCGCCGGCGAGTTCGCCGCGGTGCTCGACTCCATCGCCGACGGCCTGGTGGTCACCAACCGGGAGAGCGCGGTGGAGCGGACCAACGAGACCGCCCGGCGGCTCCTCGGCCCGCTCCTCCCCGGCGCCGACTGGCTCCAGCGCTACCGCCCGCTCGACGAGGGCGGGCGGGAGGTGGCGCCCGACCAGCTGGCGCCGGCCCGGGCGCTCCTCGGCGAGGTGGTGCGCGGCCAGGAGCTCCGGCTCGAGCTGCGGGCCGAGCCCTCGCCGCCCATCTGGATCTCGGTCTCCGCCGCCCCGGTCCGCGAGGAGGGGGGGACGATCCTCGGGGTGGTCACCACCTTCACCGACATCACCCGGCTCCGCTCGCTCCAGGAGCGCCAGGCCGACCTCCTGCGCGCCATCAGCCACGACCTGCGGACCCCGCTCACGGTGATCATGACCCAGGCGCAGCTGCTCCAGCGGCGGCCCGACGACCCGCCCACGGTGCTCCGGCGGGCGGCGTCGCTCCGCACCAGCGCGCAGCGCATGGCGGCGATGATCGACGACCTCGTCGACCTGGTGCGCCTCGAGGCCGGCCTGGTCAAGCTCCACCAGCGGTCCATCGCGCTGGGCCCCTTCACCGCCGAGCTGCGGGAGCGGCTGCGCGGCACGCTCCCCATGGAGCGGCTCCGCCTGGAGATCTCCGACGCGCTCCCGGCCGTGGCCGCCGACCCGCCCCGGCTCGAGCGGATCCTCGTGAACCTGATCACCAACGCGTTCAAGTACTCCCCCCCGGAGAGCGAGGCGGTGCTGCGGGTCGAGCGGGTGGAGGCGGGGCTCCGGCTCACCGTCTCCGACCAGGGGCCGGGGATCCCCCCCGACGAGGCGCCGCGGGTCTTCGAGCGCTTCTGGCGGAGCCCGTCCGCGACCCGCACCGAGGGGCTCGGGCTGGGCCTCTACATCACCCGCCTGCTGGTGGAGGCCCACGGCGGCCAGATCGCCATCGAGAGCGAGGTCGGCCGCGGATCGGCCTTCCACGTGACGCTCCCGCTCTCCCCCGACCCCGCCCGGTAGCGGCCGCCGGGGCGCGCCCCCCACCCCACGTTGCCCCGCGGGGAGGGCCCTGCTAGATCCCGCCCGCGATGCCGACCCCCGTGTACCTCCGCACCCTCGGCTGCCCGAAGAACCGGGTGGACTCCGAGGTCATGCTGGGCACCCTGCAGCAGGCCGGCTACCGGCTGGTCCAGGACCCGGCCGCGGCGGAGGTCATCGTCGTCAACACCTGCGGCTTCATCGAGAGCGCGTCGGCGGAGTCGGTCGAGGCCATCGTCGAGCTGGCCGAGCAGAAGCGGACCGGCCGCTGCCGGCAGCTGGTGGTGACCGGCTGCCTCGTCCAGCGCCACGCCGAGGAGCTCGCCCGCGAGCTCCCCGAGGTCGACCACTTCCTCGGCACCGGCGCCTACGACCGGATCGCGGCGGTGGTGGCCGACGCGCAGGCGGCGCGGCTGGTGGTCCCGGACCCGGACTTCGTCCACTCGGCCGCGACGCCCCGGGTGAACTCGCTGGCGGCGCACACCGCCTACCTCAAGATCGCCGAGGGCTGCGACAACGACTGCGCCTTCTGCATCATCCCCCGGCTCCGCGGCCCCCAGCGCTCGCGCGGCGCCGACGACCTGGTCGCCGAGGCCGAGCAGCTCGTCGCCGGCGGCGTGGTCGAGCTGTCGCTCGTCGCCCAGGACCTGACCGCCTGGGGCCAGGACCTCCCCGGCCGGCCGCGCCTGGCCGCCCTCCTCCCCCGCCTGGCGCGGGTCGAGGGGCTCCGCTGGCTCCGGCTCCACTACGCCTACCCCCGCGACCTCCCGGTCCCGCTGATGGAGGCGATCGCCGCCGAGCCGCGGATCGTGAAGTACCTGGACATGCCGCTCCAGCACGCCAGCGACCGGCTCCTGCGCGCGATGCGCCGCGGGCGGGACGCCGCCTTCCTCCGCGCGCTCCTGGCCCGGCTCCGGCGCGAGATCCCGGGCCTCGCCCTCCGCACCTCGCTCATCGTCGGCCTCCCCGGCGAGACCGACGCCGACTTCGACGAGCTCCTCCGCTTCGTCGAGGAGCAGCGGTTCGAGCGGCTCGGCGTCTTCGAGTACTCGGCCGAGGAGGGGACCGCGGCGGCGGCGATGCCGGACCAGGTCCCGGCGGCGCTGCGGCGCGAGCGGCACGCGCGGATCATGGAGCTCCAGCGGGGCATCTCGCGCGACCACCAGCGGGCGATGATCGGCCGGACGGTGGAGGTCCTGGTGGAGGGGCGGGCGGAGGAGACCGAGCACCTCCTCGCCGGCCGCCACGCCCAGCAGGCGCCGGAGATCGACGGGATCACCTACCTGAACGACGGCGCCGGCGACCCGGGCGAGCTCGTCCAGGTGGAGATCACCGACGCCGCCGACTACGACCTGGTCGGCCGGATCGTGGCGCGCGACCCCGCCCCGCGGCGCGGCGCCGCCTCGCCGCCCAGCCCCGTCCGGGCCGGGCGGCTCCGCGTCATCTGACCTCGCCGGGCGACGGCCGGCGGCCCGGGTCCTGTCGTAGACTCCCCGGGATGCGCCAGCGCCTCGCCGCCTGGGCCGCCCTGGAGACGGGCGCCCTCCTCCTCCTCGCCGCGCTCCTCTTCGCGCTCGCCCGGAGCGCCTGAGTGCCGACGCTCCGCGACCTCACCCGCGCCGGCCTCTGGACCGGGCTCTACGTCCTGCTCGCGCTCTTCCCGCTGCTGCTCCTCCTCGCCGCGCCGGCGCCCCGGGGGGGCGGCTTCGCCGACGAGCTCGCCTCCGGCCTCGGCTTCCTCGCGCTCTCGGTGATGGCGATGCAGTTCCTCCTCACCGCGCGCTTCCCCTGGCTCGCCCCGCCCCTCGGCGCCGACCTGGTCTACGCCTTCCACCGCCACGTCACCGCCATCGCCCTCCTCTTCGCGCTCCTCCACCCGCTCCTCCTCTTCGGGCGCGCCCTCCTGTCCGCCGGCCTCCTCCTCCCCTGGGCCACCTCCTGGGAGATCGGGGCCGGGGTGGTGTCGCTCTACGCCCTGCTCCTCCTCACCCTCACCTCCGCCGCGCGCCGCCTCCTCCGGATCCCCTACGACGGCTGGCGCCGCGCCCACGGGCTCCTCGCCGCCGCCGCGGTGCTCCTCGGCCTCTGGCACGCCGCCCTGGCCGGGCGCCTCCTCTCGCGGCCGGTGGTCCGCTGGCCCTTCTTCGTCTGGATCCTCGCCTGGGTCGCCCTCCTCGTCCGGGTCCGGGTGCTGCGGCCGCTCGCGCTCCGGCGCCGCCCCTGGACGGTGGCCGCGGTGCGCCCCGAGCGCGGCGACGCCGTGACCCTGGTGCTCGAGCCGGTCGGCCACCCCGGCCTCCGCTTCCGCGGCGGCCAGTTCGTCTGGCTGACGCTCGGCGACTCCCCCTTCTCCGGGCGCGAGCACCCCTTCTCGATCTCCTCCTCCTCGCAGGCGGCGCCGCGGCTGGAGCTGACGGTGAAGGCGCTCGGCGACTTCTCGCGGCGCGCGCAGGCGACCCGCCCCGGCGCCGTCGCCTACGTCGACGGCCCCCACGGCACGATGTCCTTCGACGACTTCCCCGACGCCGACGGCCACGTCTTCCTGGCCGGCGGGATCGGCATGGCCCCCTGCCTCTCGATGCTCCGCACCCTGGCCGACCGCGGCGACCGGCGGCCCCACCTGGCGATCCACGCCACCGGCTCCTGGGACCGGACCCCGTTCCGCGAGGAGCTCGCGGCGCTGGCCGGGCGGCTCCGGCTGCAGGTGGTCCACGTCGTCGAGGCGCCGCCGGACGGCTGGACCGGGGAGCGCGGCCGGGTCACCGAGGCGCTCCTCGATCGCTGGCTGCCGCGCGGCGGCCGGCACGGCTACTTCCTCTGCGGTCCGGGGCCGATGATGGACGAGGTCGAGCGCGCGCTCGCCCGCCTCGGCGTGCCGCTCGGCGACCTCCACGCCGAGCGATTCGATCTGGTATAGGGGGCCGCCATGACGACCCGCGCGCCCTTCCAGGTGGGCCTGGTGCAGATGGCGATGACCCCCGACCCGGACCGCAACCTCGCGGTCGCCGCCGAGCGCGTGGCCGAGGCGGCCCGGCGGGGCGCGGCGGTGGTCTGCCTCCCCGAGATGTTCCGGACGCCCTACTTCTGCCAGTCGGAGACCCACGCCCACTTCGACCTCGCCGAGGCGGTCGACGGCCCGTCGCGCCAGCGCCTGTCGGCGGTGGCGGCCGCGCACCGGGTGGCGGTGATCGTCCCCATCTTCGAGCGCCGCGCGCCCGGGCTGCACCACAACAGCGCCCTGGTGATCGACGCCGACGGGAGCGTCGCCGGGATCTACCGGAAGATGCACGTCCCCGACGACCCGGGCTTTCACGAGAAGTTCTACTTCGCCCCCGGGGACCTCGGCTTCTCCGCGGTCGACGTCGCCTGCGGCCGGATCGGGACGCTCATCTGCTGGGACCAGTGGTACCCGGAGGCGGCGCGGCTCACCGCGCTGGCCGGCGCCGCGATCCTCCTCTACCCCACGGCCATCGGCTGGCACCCGTCGGAGAAGGCCGAGCACGGCGCCGGCCAGCGCGACGCCTGGCGGACGATCCAGCGGAGCCACGCCATCGCCAACGGCTGCTACGTGGCGGCGGTCAACCGGGTGGGCCACGAGCGCGAGCGGCCCGGGGACGCCGGGATCGAGTTCTGGGGCTCGAGCTTCGTGTGCGACCCCTTCGGCGCGGTGATCGCCGAGGCGTCGACCGACGCCGAGGAGATCCTGATCGCGCCGGTGGATCCCGCCCGGATCGAGGAGGTCCGCCGCCACTGGCCGTTCCTCCGCGACCGCCGGGTGGACGCCTACGGGGACCTGACGCGGCGGTTCCGGGATTGACCCCGATGGCCGCGCGCACCCCCGCCGCGCAGGGCTTCGCCATGCCCGCCGAGTGGGACCCGCACCGGGCGACCTGGCTCGCCTGGCCGCACAACGTCCGCGACTGGCCGGGGAGGTTCGCCCCCATCCCCTGGGTCTTCGCCGAGATCGTCCGGCAGGTGGCGCGCGGCGAGACGGTGCGCCTCCTGGTGAAGGACGCCGCCCACGGGGCCGCGGTCCGGCGCCTGCTGGCCCGGGCGGACGTGCCGCTCGACCGGGTCGAGCTCCACCGGATCCCGACCGACCGGATCTGGACCCGCGACGCCGGGCCGATCTGGCTCACCCGCGGGGGCCGGCGCCCGGACCGCGCCATCGCCCGCTTCCGCTTCAACGCCTGGGCGAAGTACCCGGACTTCCGGCGCGACGACCGGGTCCCCGAGCGCGCCGCGCGCGCGCTCCGCGCCCCGCTGCTGCCGGTGCTCCGCGGCGGCCGGCCGGTGGTGCTCGAGGGGGGGGCCATCGACGTGAACGGGCGGGGCACGATCCTCGCCACCGAGGAGTGCCTCCTCGATCCCGCGGTCCAGGTCCGCAACCCGGGGCTCGACCGCGCCGGCTACGAGGAGGTCTTCCGCGAGGTGCTCGGCGCCCGGCGCACGATCTGGCTCGGCCGGGGGATCGCCGGGGACGACACCCACGGCCACGTCGACGACCTGGCCCGGTTCGTCGGCCCGCGCACCATCGTCCTCTGCCGCGAGCCGGACGGACGGGACCCGAACCACGCCCCGCTCGAGGAGAACCGCGAGCGGCTCGAGGGGGCGCGCCTCGCCGGCGGCGCCCGGCCCGAGATCGTCCCGCTCCCGATGCCGGCGCCGGTGGTCTTCGACGGCCAGCGCCTCCCGGCGAGCTACGCCAACTTCTACGTCTGCAACGCGGCGGTCCTGGTGCCGACGTTCGACGATCCGCGCGATCGCGAGGCGCTCGGGATCCTCGGCGAGCTCTTCCGCGATCGGCCGGTGGTCGGGATCCACGCCCGCGACCTGGTCTGGGGGCTCGGCACGCTCCACTGCCTGTCGCAGCAGGAGCCGGAGGCGCCGGAGCGCTGAACC
>JAJXSQ010000013.1:11251-15469 GCA_021784495.1 Myxococcales bacterium
CTCGCCGACCATCTCCTTGAACTGCCCGACGAAGTAGGCGTGCTGCTGCCGGTGGGCGGTCGCCTGGGGGTAGCGGTGGGCGTCCATGAGCCGCTCCTCGCCGCCGAAGTGGACCTTCACGTAGTCGGAGAGGAAGCCGACCAGCGGCGCGATCTCCTCGCGGCCGCGGGCCGCCTGCATCGCCTCGAGCAGCCGGTTCACTCGGTCGAACAGCTCCCGGTGCTCGTCGTCGATCCGGGTGACGCCGGTGGCGAGCTTCTGGGTCCAGACGATGGCCATCGTGGCTCCTGTCGTGTCGAGGGTGGACCCCGCCACTGCAACGGCGGGGCCGGCGCGCGGGCGCGGGGCGCCCGGGATCCCGGGGCCTTGCGAGCGGCGCGCGGGGCGCGAGGCGGGGCGCGGGCGCCCCGGGTTCTCCTCGACCCGAGCCACGACCCGGTCCCGGGCGCGGCCCGGGGAGCCTTGCCGCGAGGGCCCCCCTCGGTGGCTCAGCGGCCGAGGAGTCGGACGCCGGCCGGGAGGGCGACCTCGAAGCGGCCGTCCGGGATCCCGGTGTTGCGCCGGACGCCGTCGAGCTCCACCCGGTTCTCGTTGCCGGCGCCGTCGCGCACGGTGGTGGCGCGCACCTCGCCGCCCGGGCCGACGTCGAGGGCGAGCGAGCGGACCCGCGGGTCGGCGACGCGCGGCTCGAGGAGGAGCGCCCCCCCCGGCCCGAGGGCGGGGACGAAGTCGGCGAGCAGGTCGCCGCGGCCGAGGAGGAAGGCCACGGCGGCGCTCATGGCGGTGGCGTCGAAGCGCTCGTCCACCACCGCCTGCCCCTCCTCCGGCTCGTACTGGACGAGCCGGTGGCCGGCGACGGCGATGGTCTTCGGCGACGGCGTGGCGTAATCCCAGCGCATCCGCCCCGGCTTCTTCACCTCGAGCGTACCGGTCGAGACGAGGCGCCGCCCCAGGCCGGCGTAGGTGTAGGTCTGGGTGAAGCGCGCGGTCAGGTCGCGGGTCCCCTGGTAGTAGGCCTGGACCTGGCGGGCCAGGGCGACGGCGGCCGGGGAGGCGGGCGCCGCCGGGGCGGGCGGGGCCGGGGGAGGCGGGGCGGCGGAGAGGGCGAGGGCGAGGGCGGCGAGCGGGGCCGCGAGGATCGAGCCGGTCATGGGGACTCCCTACCGGAAGGACGGCCCGGCCGCGCGAAGATTCGCGCCCGGCTCGCCTTGACGCGGCGCGCGCGCCAAGCGATCCTCCCGCCCCTCCATGCGTCGCCTCGCCGTGCCCGCGCTCCTCGCCGCCTCCCTCGGCCTCGCCGCGTGCGGCGATCCCTGCAAGGATCTCGGCAACCGGCTCTGCGGCTGCCAGGCGGCCGGCCTCGCCACCACCAACTGCGAGCAGCAGTACTCGAACCAGATCGACCAGGCGAGCAACTTCGAGAACAAGGCGCTCTGCACGGCGCGGCTCAGCACCTGCAACGCGCCCAAGGACACGCTCATCTGCGAGTGGGTCCTCACCCGCTGCGGACGCGCCTCCTGCGGCCTCTCCGCCGAGGACCCGACCGCCCCCGGGGTCTGCCCGGCCCCGGCCCCGTAGGCGCTCCGTGACCTTCCGCGACGCCGTCGCCCGCCGGGTCCTCGTCTTCGACGGGGCGATGGGCACCCAGATCCAGTCGGAGCGGCTCACCCCCTCCGACTTCGGCGGCAAGGAGGGGGCCAACGACCTCCTCACCCTCACCCGGCCGGACCTGATCGAGCGGATCCACGGCCGCTACTTCGAGGTCGGCTGCGACGTCGTCGAGACCAACACCTTCGGCTCCTCGCGCCTGAAGCTCGACGAGTACGGGGTCGGCCACCGCACCTACGAGGTGAACCTCCGCGCCGCCATCCTGGCGCGGCGCGCCGCCGAGCGCTTCTCCACCCCCGCCCACCCGCGCTTCGTCGCCGGCTCGATGGGCCCGACGGGGATGCTCCCCTCCTCGTCCGACCCGGCGCTCGGCGCCATCACCGGCGACGCCCTCGAGCGGATCTTCCTCGAGCAGGCCCGCGGCCTCGTCGAGGGGGGCGTCGACGCCCTGATCATCGAGACCCAGCAGGACGTCCTCGAGCTGCGCGCGGCGGTGCTGGCCGCCGACGCCTGCCGGCGCGAGCTCCTCCGCGACGTCTTCATCATCGCCCAGCCCACCCTGATCGACGCCAGCGGCCGGATGCTCCTCGGGACCGACGTCGCCTCGGTGCTCGCCACGCTGGAGCGGCTCCCGGTGGACGCCATCGGCCTCAACTGCTCCACCGGCCCGGCGGAGATGCGCGAGTCGGTCCGGCTCCTCGCCGAGCGCTCCAGCCACTACGTCTCGGTCCTCCCCAACGCCGGGATGCCGGAGAACGTCGACGGCCACGCGGTCTACCGGCTCTCCCCGGAGGACCTGGCCGACGCCCTGGGCCGGTTCGTGAGCGAGCTCGGCGTGGAGATCGTCGGCGGCTGCTGCGGCACCACCCCGGCCCACATGGCGCGGGTGGTGGAGCGGATCCGGTCCCTGGGCGCGCCGCGGCGGGTCCGGCCGCGGCCCGGCCCCGAGCTCTCCAGCGCCATGCGGGCCGTGCCGCTCACCCTCGAGCCGCGGCCGCTCCTGGTCGGCGAGCGGCTGAACGCGCAGGGCTCCCGCAAGGTGAAGGAGCTCCTGGTCGCCGACGACTACGCGGGGCTCCTCCAGATCGCCCGCGGGCAGGTCGACGCCGGGGCGCACGTCCTCGACGTCTGCGTGGCGCTCAACGAGCGCGACGACGAGGCGGCGCAGATGCGCACCCTCTGCAAGCTCCTGGCGCAGTCGGTCGACGCGCCGCTGATGATCGACTCGACCGAGCCGGACGTGATCGAGTCGGCGCTCAAGACCTACCCCGGGCGCTGCATCGTCAACTCGGTCAACCTCGAGAAGGGCGGCGAGCGGATCCGGCGGGTCCTCCCGCTGGTGAAGCGGTACGGCGCGGCGGTGGTCTGCATGACCATCGACGAGAGGGGGATGGCCCAGACCGCCGAGCGCAAGGCGGAGGTGGCGCGGCGGCTGGTCGCCGCGGCGCGCGAGCACGGGATCGAGCCGGACTGCCTGGTCTTCGACGCCCTGACCTTCACCCTGGCCACCGGCGGCGAGGAGTACCGGCGCAGCGCCCTGGAGACGCTCGAGGGGATCCGGCGGATCGAGGCCGAGAACCCGGGCGTCCTCACCACCCTCGGCGTCTCCAACGTGAGCTTCGGCCTCGGGCGGTCGGCGCGGGAGGTGGTGAACTCGGTCTTCCTCTTCCACGCCGTCCAGGCCGGCCTCGACCTGGCGATCGTGAACCCGAAGGACCTGCGCCCCTACCCGGCCATCTCCGACGCCGAGCGCGCGCTCGCCGAGGACCTGATCTTCGACCGGCGCCCGGACGCGCTGGCCCGGCTGATCGCCCACTTCGGCGAGAAGGGGGCGGAGCAGGCGCCGGCCCCGGCCGAGGACCTCCTCGCCGGCAAGCCGCCGGCGGAGCGGATCCACCTCCAGATCCTCCACCGCCGCCCCGAGGGGATCGAGGCGCTCATCGACGAGCTGCTGCGGACGCGCCCGGCGGTCGAGGTGCTGAACGGCGTCCTCCTGCCGGCGATGAAGGACGTCGGCGACCGCTTCGGCGCCGGCGAGCTGATCCTCCCCTTCGTCCTCCAGTCGGCCGAGGTCATGAAGCGCGCCGTCGCCCACCTCGAGCAGTTCCTCGAGAAGCGGGCCGGCTCGACGAAGGGGACCATCGTCCTGGCCACCGTCTACGGCGACGTCCACGACATCGGGAAGAACCTGGTCCGGACGATCCTCTCCAACAACGGCTTCACGGTCCACGACCTCGGGAAGCAGGTCCCGGTGGCCACGATCATCGAGCGGGCGGTCGAGACCGGCGCCGACGCCATCGGCCTCTCGGCGCTGCTCGTCTCGACCTCCAAGCAGATGCCCTCCTGCGTCGAGGAGCTCCACCGGCGGAACCTCGCCTTCCCGGTGATCATCGGCGGCGCCGCCATCAACCGCCGCTTCGGCCAGAAGGCCCTCTTCGTCCAGGGCGGGGCGCCCTACGCCGGCGGCGTCCACTACGCCCGCGACGCCTTCGAGGGGCTCGAGCTCCTCGAGCAGCTCGTCGATCCCGCCCGGCGCGAGCCCCTCCAGCGCGCGGCGCTCGAGGCGGCCCTCCGCGCCCGCGACGCGCCGGCCGCCGCGCCGCCCCCCGC
>JAJXSQ010000322.1 GCA_021784495.1 Myxococcales bacterium
CTGCCCCTACGCCTGGCTCGTCTTCGGCTCCGAGGGCCGGATGGAGCAGACGCTCCTCACCGACCAGGACAACGCGCTCGTCTTCGCCGGGGACGTCCCGGGCGCCGGCGACTACTTCGGCCGGCTCGCGGAGCGCGCGGTCGCCGACCTCCAGGCCGCCGGCTTCCCCGCCTGCCCCGGCGGCTACATGGCCACCCGCTGGCGCGGGCCGCTGGCGGAGTGGGAGGAGCGCTTCGACACCTGGCTCGGCTCCCCGACGCCGCGCTCGCTCCTGGAGGCCTCGATCTTCTACGACTTCCGGCGGGCCTACGGGACGCTCGACGTCGGATCGCTGCGCGCGATCGTCGCCCGGGCCCACGGGGCGCGGGTCTTCCTCTCGGCGATGGCCAAGAGCGCCCTCACCTTCCGGCCGCCCGGGGGGCTCATGCTCCGGCTGCGGGGGGAGTCCTCGCGCGTCGACCTGAAGCTCCAGGGGATCAGCCCCATCGTCTTCCTGGCCCGCGTCTACGGGATCGAGGCGGGCGCCGCCTCGGCCAACACCCTCGACCGCCTCGACGCGGCGGTCCAGGCCGGGCTCATCGGGCGCGACAGCTTCGAGACGCTCGCCGAGACCTACCGCTTCCTCCTGCGCCTCCGGCTCCGCGAGCAGATCCGGATGATCTCCACCGGCGCCCCCCCCCACAACGTGGTCGCCTTCTCCGAGCTCTCCTCGATCGAGCGCAGCCGCCTCCGCGACTCCTTCCGCGCCATCGAGATCTGGCAGGAGCGCGCCGCGTACCACTACCAGACCGAGAAGTTCTGACCGCGGCCGCGCCCCGGCGGCTGCCGCGTCACGGCGCGCCGATCAGGCGTACCTTGAGGAGATCGAGCCCCACCAGGAAGACCGCGACGCTCCCCAGCGCCGCCGCGAGGAGCCACGGCGGGAGCGGCGCCATCAGGATCCCGAAGGTCGCCAGGAGGAGGACCACCCCCACGTCGACGATCGAGCTCCCCAGCAGCCACCGGCTCGGCATCGAGCGCCAGAAGTGGCGGTGCTCCCGCACCAGGTAGACGGTCCCCTGCCCGGAAAAGACCAGGAGGACGAACATCAGGGTCTGGAGCTGCGGCAGCGGGAGCCCGAGCGTCGAGCGCGCGAAGAAGAACGCGCCGAAGAGCAGGAGGAGGAGGGCCGCCGCCAGGGTCAGCGCCACGCGCATGAGCGCCCCGATCCGCCACCGGGTCGGGGCCGCCGGCACGGTCGTCCGGTCGGTGGCGATCGCCATCGTGGCGAAGTCGTTGGTGAACAGCAGCAGCACCACCAGGCGGGGGGTGGTCACGAAGGTGCCGGTCAGCACCAGCCCGAGGCTCAGCAGCAGCGAGATCTCGCAGGTCTTCACGATCTTGTTCAGCGTGTAGGTCACCATCCGCTGGTAGATCCGCCGGCTCGTCCTGACCGCGGCCACGACGTTTCCCAGCCCCGGGGTGGTGAGCACCAGGCTCGCCGAGGCCTTGGCCACGTCGGTGGCGCTGCTCACCGCGATCCCCACCTCGGCCTGCTTCAGGGCCGGCGCGTCGTTCACGCCGTCGCCGGTCATCCCGGTGACGTGGCCGTGGCGCTGGAACGCCTGCACCAGGTGGAACTTGTCCTCCGGCAGGACCCCGGCGAAGACGTCGTGCTCCAGCGCGCCGTCCCCGGCGGCCAGGCGCAGCCGGTCGATCGGACAGACCCGCTCGCCGATGCCGACCTGCCGGGCCACCACCCGGGCGGTCCCCTCGGTGTCGCCGGTGATCATGAGGACCCGCACCCCGAGCTCGCGCAGGTGGCCGATCAGGCCGGCGGCGTCGGGCCGCGGAGGGTCCGTGAGCCCGACGAGCCCCACCGGCTGCAGGACCGCCCCCTCGCGCCCCGGGCCCTCGGCCACCGCGAGCACGCGGACGCCCAGCGCGCCGAGCCGCTCCACCTCCCCGGCCAGCGCCGCCCCGGCGGGCCCGGTCAGCGCCAGCACCGTCGCCGGCGTCCCCTTCACGGCGCGCCGCGTCCCCTGCGCCCCCGCCACCAGCCCCTCCGAGCGCTTGGTGGCCGGGTCGAAGGGGATGAAGGTCCGGCCCGCCGGCGCCGGCGTCACCCCGCGGGCGCGCGCCTCCCGCAGGATGGCCAGGTCGAGCGGGTCCTGGGTCGAGTCGTCGGAGGCCACGCCGGCGTGCTCGAGCACCTGCGCCTCGGTGTACGGGGGGCAGGCCACCAGCGCGGTCACCGTCAGCTCGTTGAGGGTGATGGTGCCGGTCTTGTCGCTGCACAGCACGTCCATGCCGGCCGCCTCCTCGATCGCGGCCAGGCGCGTCACCAGGACCCCCTCGCCGACGAGCTCGGTCGCCCCGACCGCCGTCGCCACGGTGAAGGTCGCGGGCAGGGCCACCGGCACCGAGGCCACCATCAGGATCAGCGCGAACGGCAGGATCTCGGCCATCGGCCGCCCCGCCAGCAGGGCGTAGCCGAGCACCACGGCGACCAGGACCAGGTCGAGCGCCACCAGGTACTTCACCACCGAGAAGACGACCTCCTGCAGGTGGCTCCGGGATCGGGCCTGGCGCACCAGCTCGGCGGTCTTGCCGTACGCGGTGCGGGCGCCGGTGGCCGTCACCGTCCCCGTGGCCTCGCCGCGCTTCACCACGGTCCCGGCGAAGGCGGGCCTCGCCGGGCCGACGTCCGCCGGCTGCGACTCGCCGGTGAGCGCCGACTGGTCGACGAGGAGCTGGCCGTCCTCGATCAGGACGTCCGCGGGCGCCACGTCCCCCACGCGCAGGTGGACGACGTCACCGGCGACCAGGTCACGGGCCGGGACGACCTGCCACCGCCCGTCCCGCCGCGTCCGCGCCTGCACCTGCAGCCGCTTCCGGAGCAGCGCCAGCGCCCCCTGCGCCCGGCGCTGCTGGAGGTGCCCGACCACGGCGTTGAACACGAGGAGCGAGCCGATGATCCCCCCTTCGAGGCGGTGCCCGAGCGCCAGCTCGAGGGCGACGGTGAGCTCGAGCATCCACGGGATCGGCCCCCAGAACATCTTCGCCAGCGCCACCAGCGGGTGCCGGTGCTCCTCCGGCGCCTCGTTGGGGCCGTCCCGACCGAGCCGCTCCGCGGCCTCCTGCGCGGTCAGCCCGGGGGACACCACCCTCTTCGCCTCTGCCTGGTCCTCGATCATCGCGCCCTCCCGTCACCGCTCCTCTAACGCGCGAGGGCCAGGACGTCTGCCCGCCGCCCCGGAGGTTGAGGGGCCGCCGCGCCACCGCTAGAGTGCGCCCCCATGCCCGAGATCGACCCGGACCGGCTCCTCTCGCTGCTGCGAGACCCGAACGTCGAGAGCGCCGAGATCGCCGCGGCGGCCGGGGTGCCGCGCGAGGAGGCGGGGCGCGCGTCCCGCCTCCTCCTCACGCTGGGCCGCGCGCGCGCCGAGGAGATCGCCTCGCTGCCCGGGCCGCTCGCCGTCGCGCTGGTCCGCG
>JAJXSQ010000323.1 GCA_021784495.1 Myxococcales bacterium
GCGTTCGACCTGCCCGCGCGGAACGGGCGCACGCCGGAGAGGCTGGCGCGCCCGGGAACGGCGCGGCGGCGAGCGGATCGCGCCCGGATCGCGCCCGCGTCGCGCGCGGGCACCCCACGTGCAGCCTGTCGCTCCGAGCGGACGCGGCGCGGGCGGCGCGGTGGCGCATCGGCCGGGCGGCCCGGATCGACGGGGGGCACGATGGACGTCCAGGGGGAAGTGGAGCGGACGCAGGGCGACGGGGAGGCGCGGCGCGCCGCCCTCGCCGGCAAGTACCTGACCTTCGAGCTCGGCGGCGACGCCTACGGGCTCGAGATCCTGAAGGTCCGGGAGATCATCGGCCTCCTGGAGATCACCCGGGTGCCGCGCGCGCCCGCGGTCGTGCGCGGGGTCATCAACCTGCGCGGCCGGGTCATCCCGGTCCTCGACATGCGGGCGAGGTTCGGCCTCCCGGCGGAGGCCGCGACCGAGCAGACGGTCATCATCGTGGTCCAGTGCGTGACCGGCGGGCGCCCGCTCACCATGGGGATCCTGGTCGATCGGGTCCTCGAGGTCCACGCCATCGACGCGGCGGGGATCGAGCCGCCCCCCGATCTCGGCGGCGCCGCGGTGGAGGGCGCCTTCATCCTCGGCGTGGGGAAGGCGGGCGGCCGGATCGTCTTCCTGCTGGACCTCGACCGGATCCTGGACGACGGCGCGGCGGGGTCGGTGGCCGACCTCGCCGAGGCCGGTGGCACCATCAACTCGTAGCTGAATGAGGGTACTCGTGATCTCGAACCTGAAGATCGGAAGCCGCGTCCTGCTCGCGCTCGCCCTGGCGGGCCTCCTCCTCCTCGCCGTCGCCGGGACCGGGTACCTGGCGGTCGGCCGGCTGACGGATCGGCTCGACAGCGTCGCCTCGATCCACATGCCGAACCTCAAGACCATCGACCGGATCACCGAGGCGCAGGCGATGGTGGCGCGCAACGTGAACGCCCTCTTCCTGCGCAACCTGGCGACCGATCGGGACCTCCGGACGGCGGCGCGCGGCATGGTCGACGAGAGCCTCCAGGCGATCGCCGACGGCCGGACGACCTTCGGGGCCGCCCGCCACTCGCCCGAGGTGGCCTCCATGTGGCCCCCGGCGGAGCGGGAGCTCGACGCCTGGCAGGCAGGGGTCAAGGAGGCGCTGGCGGCGATCGCCGCCTACCACGCGGCGATCGACGCCGGCGCCGCGCCCGACGGCCCCGAGGCGCGCGCCACCTACGCCCGCGCCTGGCGCGCGTGGCAGGCCCAGCGCGCGCTCCTCGGCCCGTCGCAGGCCTCCCTGCACCAGATCGCGGCGCGCGTCCAGGAGCTCGGGGACCAGGACCGGGTCGCGGCGCTCGAGGTCGCGTCGACCGGCCGCACCATGCTCCTCGCCGGCCTGGGGATCGGCCTCCTCGCGCTCGTCGTCCTCGGCGCCCTCACGGCGCGGAGCGTCGGGGGCGCCGTGCGGTCGGTGGTCGCGGTCGCGGGCGAGCTGCGCCAGGCGGTCTCCGAGGGTCGGATCGCGCAGCGGGCCGACCCCGCGCGGGTGGGGCCCGAGTTCCGGCCGGTGATCGACGGCATGAACGAGACCATGGTCGCCTTCGAGAAGCCCATCCGCGTCACCGCCGAGTACGTGGACCGGATCTCGCGCGGTGACCTGCCGCCGGCGATCACCGATCGCTACGAGGGCGAGTTCGGCCAGATCAAGGAGGCGCTCAACCGCTGCGTCGCCACGCTCTCGGGGCTCCTCGACGGCATGAACCGGATGAGCGCCGAGCACGAGAAGGGGGACATCGACGCCACCGTCGACGCCGGCCGCTTCGAGGGGGCCTACCGGTCCATGGCCCAGGGGGTGAACGACATGGTCGGCGCGCACATCGCCGTGAAGCGGAAGGCGATGGCCATCTTCGCCGAGTTCGGCAAGGGGAACTTCGACGCGTCGCTCGAGCCGCTCCCGGGGAAGAAGCGGTTCATCAACGACACCATCGACCAGGTCCGGGCCAACCTGAAGGGGCTCGTCGCCGAGCTCAACCGGATGAGCGCCGAGCACGACGCCGGGGAGATCGACGCGGCCATCGACGGCGGGCGGTTCGTCGGCGAGTTCCGGGCCATGGCCGAGGGCGTGAACAAGATGGTCGCCGGCCACATCACGGTGAAGAGGAAGGCGATGGCCTGCGTCGCCGAGTTCGGCAAGGGGAACTTCGAGGCGCCGCTCGAGCGCTTCCCCGGGAAGAAGGCCTTCATCAACGAGACGATCGAGCAGGTCCGCGCCCGGCTCAAGGCGCTCATCGCCGACACCAACGGCCTGGTGGCCGCGGCGCTGGCGGGGAGGCTGGGGGAGCGGGCCGACGCGGCGCGGCACGAGGGGGACTTCCGCAAGATCGTGGAGGGGGTGAACCGCACGCTCGACGCGGTGATGGCGCCGATCACCGAGGCGGCGGGGGTGCTGGAGAAGCTGGCGCAGCGGGATCTGCGGGCGCGGGTGGTGGGGAGCTACCAGGGCGACCACGCGAAGATCAAGGAGTCGCTGAACTCCACCGGGGAGGCGCTGCAGGAGGCGATCGCGCAGGTGGCGTCGGCGGTGGACCAGGTGTCGTCGGCGGCGCAGCAGATCGCGGCGTCGAGCCAGGCGGTGGCGGCGGGGGCGAGCGAGCAGGCGTCCTCGCTGGAGGAGACGTCGTCGAGCCTGGAGTCGGTGCTGTCGATCACCAAGCAGGCGACCGACAACGCGGTGCAGGCGAACGCGCTGGCGCAGACGGCGCGGGCGGCGGCGACCGACGGGGCGGCGTCGGTGGAGCAGATGCAGGGGGCGATGGTGAAGATCAAGGCCTCGGCGGAGGGGACGTCGCAGATCATCAGGGACATCAACGACATCGCCTTCCAGACCAACCTGCTCGCGCTCAACGCGGCGGTGGAGGCGGCGCGGGCCGGGGAGGCGGGGCGGGGCTTCGCGGTGGTGGCGGAGGAGGTGCGGAGCCTGGCGCTGCGGGCGAAGGAGGCGGCGACCAAGACCGAGGAGCTGATCCGGCAGTCGGTGGCGCAGGCGGGGGCGGGGGAGGTGACGGCGAAGGCGGTGGCGGGGAAGCTCGGGGAGATCGTGGCCGGGATCGGGAAGGTGACGGACATCGTGTCGGAGATCGCGAGCGCGGCGAAGGAGCAGACCACCGGGATCGACCAGGTGAACTCGGCGGTGGCCGAGATGGACAAGGTCACGCAGCAGAACGCGGCGAGCGCCGAGGAGTCGTCGTCGGCGGCGAGCGAGCTGAACGGGCAGGCGGAGGAGCTGGCGGCGATGGTCGGGGCGTTCCAGATCGGCCGTCCGGCCCTCTCCGCCGGCCCGGCGCGCCTCCAGGTGAAGGCCGCCGACGCGCCGCGCCGCCCCCGCGCCCTCTCGGCGGCGCCCGCCCCGGCCCACGCCTCCCCGGCGCCGAAGCGGAACGGCGCGCGGCCGG
>JAJXSQ010000014.1 GCA_021784495.1 Myxococcales bacterium
GGCCCTCCGCCGGATGGACCGTGCGCTCGCCGCCTGACCCGGCCCTCGCCGGGCGCCGGCGATCCCGGCGGGCGCCGGCGTGACCGCGCTGGCCGCCCTCGCGCTCGCGCTGACCGCCGCCGCCCGCCTCGAGGTCCCCCCGGGCGGCTCGGTCGAGGCGGTCCTCGCGACCGCCCGGCCCGGCGACGCGATCACCGTCGGGCCGGGCGAGTACCGGACGCCGCTCGGCCACCTCTCCGACCTCCGCATCACCGGCGCCGGCGCCGGCGTGACGGTGCTCATCGTCCCGCCCGGCGAGGAGGGCGCGGTCGCCACCGGCCCGCTCGCGCTCGCGCGGCTCACCATCGTCGCCGGCCCGGGCCGCTCCGCCCTGGCGGTGCTCGGCGGCCGGGCGACCCTCACCGACGTCGCCCTCCTCGGCGGCGCCTGCGGCGCCTTCGTCGAGGCCGGGAGGCTCGACGGGACCGAGGTGCTCCTCGGGGGCGACTACGGGCTCCTCGTCCACGGGGGCGAGGTCCGGCTGCGCGGGGTGACCGCGAGCGGGAGGCGCGCCGGCGTCGCCCTGCTCGCCGGGACGCTCGACCTCGCCGGCGCCGCGGTGACCGGCCCCTCCGCCGAGGCCGGGGTCACCGTCTCCGGCGGGATCGCGCGCCTCGCCGAGGTGATCGTCCGCGCGCCGGGGCCGACCGGCGTCGCGGTCTCGGGCGGGGAGCTCTCGGCGCGCGACCTGACGGTGGCCGGCTCGCGCGAGGCGAGCGGCTTCCTCGGCGACTGCCTGCAGGTGCAGCGCGCCACCGTCCGGCTCGAGGCGAGCGAGCTGGTCGCCTGCGGCGGCGCCGCCGTGGAGGGCGCCCACGCGGCGCTCCAGCTGGCCGGGGTGACGGCCGCCGGGGGGGAGGCGGGCTGCATCGTCCTGACCGACGGGAGCCGCGCCGAGCTCGACGGCACCCTCTGCACGCACCGGGGGCCGGGGCTCGTCGCCACCGGGGGCGCGCAGGTCACCGCCCGGGCGGCGCGCTTCTGGACCGATCCCGAGCTCTGGATCGACCGCGGATCGGGGGCGCGGTTCGACCGGCTCGATCCGCCGACGGCGAGGCGCGCCCGCCCCCCGCCCCCCTGACGGCGTACTCCTCTCGCGGGGTCAGGGCGCGCTCGACAAGGTCGGGCGCGCGTGACACCCTCCCCCCAGATCGCGCCTCCCCGGGGGGGTTGCCCGCGCACGGAGACCGCTCGAGATGCAGATCAACCTCCGAAAGGCGATGTTCGTCCTTCCGAACCTCTTCACGGTCAGCTCGATCTTCCTCGGCTTCTACGCGCTCACCCTGTGCGCCGGGGAGGCCACGCCGGTCCAGCTCTACCAGGCGGCCCTGGCGATCTTCTTCGCCATGTTCTTCGACGCCTTCGACGGGCGCGTGGCCCGGATGACCAAGACCCAGAGCGACTTCGGGGTCCAGCTCGACAGCCTCGCCGACGTCGTCTCCTTCGGCGCCGCCCCCGCGCTCCTCGTCTACAAGTGGGCGCTCGCGCCGCTCGGCCTCTTCGGGCTCGCCGTCTCCTTCTCCTTCGCCGCCTGCGGGGCCCTCCGGCTGGCCCGCTTCAACGTGCTGGCGATGCGCGGCGACAAGGGCTCGGCGCGCTTCTTCGTCGGGCTCCCCATCCCGCTCGCCGCGGGCACCATCGTGGCCCTGGTCATCGCCCACTACGCCGCCTACCGGGAGAACACCTCGGCGGCGTCGCAGCTGCCGGTCGCCCTGGTGGTGGTCCTCCTCTCCTTCCTCATGGTCTCCACCGTCCGGTACCGCACCTTCAAGGACGTCCACCTCTCGGGGAAGAGCTTCGCCCTCTTCGGCCTCCTCGCCCTCACCGGCCTGGCGGTGGCGGTCCGGACCCGCCCCTCGTTCGTCCTGGTGATCTACATGGCCGCCTACATCGCCATGGGGCTCGCCGAGACCCTCCTCGTCCGCCCCCGCCCCACCCCGCCGGCCGCGATCCCGCCCGAGGTCCGGGCGGCGCTCGAGGAGGACGAGGCGCTCGAGCTCGAGGCCGACGTCGAGGAGGAGCGGAACCCCGGGGACGAGTACGTCTAGGACGTGGCCCGGCTCCCGACCATCCTCGCCCGGCTCGTCCGCGATCGCGACCGGAAGCGGGCCCCCCGGCCGGCGGCGCCGCCCGACGCCTGGACCGTCCTGGCGGCCTGGGGCCCCTGCGGCTTCAGCCCGTTCGCGCCCGGGACCGTCGGCACCGCCGGCGCGGTCCCGCTCGCCTGGGCGATCGCCGGCCTCGCGCCGCTCCCGCTGGCCGCCTTCCTGGCCGCGTTCCTCGCCCTCTCGATCGCGGCCGCGGCCCGGGCGAGCCGCTACTGGCAGGTCGCCGACGCCTCGCCGATCGTCATCGACGAGGTGATCGGGTACCTGGTCACCATGGCCGTCGTCCCCTTCTCCTGGCCAGCGGCCCTCGCCGGCTTCGTCCTCTTCCGCGCCGCCGACATCCTGAAGCCCTGGCCCGCCTCGGCCTTCGACCGGATGAAGAGCGGGTTCGGGGTGGTCATGGACGACGTCGCCGCCGGGGTCTGGGCCGGCGCGGCGCTCTGGCTCCTCCACCGCCTCCTCCCGGGGGTGGCGTGAGCCTGGTGGTCGAGATCCTGTCGACCGGCGACGAGCTCCTCACCGGCCAGGTGGTCGACACCAACTCGACCTGGCTCATGGACCGCCTCTGGGACCTCGGGGTCATGGTGCGGCGCAAGACGCTCGTCGGCGACGACCGCGCCGACCTGCGCGCGGCCATCGAGTCCTGCGCCGCGCGCGCCGATCTGGTGATCATGAGCGGCGGGATGGGGCCGACCGAGGACGACCTGACGAGCGCCTGCGTGGCCGAGGTGCTCGGCGTGCCGCTCGAGCTCCACCCCCCGTCGCTGGAGGCGATCCGGGAGCGCTTCCGCGCGCTGGGCCGGCCGATGACGGCGAACAACGAGAAGCAGGCCCTCTTCCCCCGCGGCGCCGAGGTCCTCCCCAACCGGTTCGGCACCGCCCCCGGCTTCGCCGCCCGGGTCGGCCGCGCCCTCCTCGTCTGCCTCCCGGGCGTCCCCGCCGAGTTCCGGGGGCTCTGCGACGAGGCGGTCCTGCCCCGGGTGGCCGCCCTCCTCGACGGGAGACAGGCCGCCCGCGTCGTGAAGCTGCTCGGCGTCGGCGAGTCGGCCGCCGACCATCGCATGCGGCCGCTGATGGACGCCCCCGAGCACCGCGGGGTCCGCTTCGGCTTCCGCGCCCACTTCCCCGAGGTCCACGTGAAGTGGGCGATCGCCGGCCCGGACGCCGAGGCGCACGCCGCGGCCCTCGAGGTGGAGGTCCGGCGGATCTTCGGCGACGCGGTCTGGGGCGCGGGGAAGGAGGAGCTCCCGGCGCTCGTGGTGGCGGCGCTCGCCGCCCGGGGAGCGCGGGTCGCGCTCGCCGAGAGCTGCACCGGCGGGCTCGTCGCCGCCCTCCTCACCGGGGTCCCGGGCGCCTCGGCCGTCCTCGACCTCGGCGTCGTCGCCTACGCCGACCGCGTCAAGGCGGCGCTCCTCGGCGTCGACGAGCGGCTCCTCGCCGCCCACGGCGCGGTCTCCGCGCCGGTGGCCCGGGCGATGGCCGAGGGGGCGCGCCGGCTCGGCGGCGCCACCTTCGGCCTCGGCGTGACCGGGATCGCCGGCCCCGGTGGCGGCACCCCGGAGAAGCCGGTCGGCACCGTCCACCTCGCGCTCGCCGGCCCCGGGGGCGGCGCGGAGCGCGCCCTCCAGCTCCGCGGGGACCGCGAGCGGATCCGGCGCGCCTCGGCCTTCGAGGCGCTGGACCTGCTGCGCCTCGCCCTCCGCTGAGGGCGGCGGGCCTCCCTCACGCCGCCTCCCCGGGCGAGGCCCCGTCCGCCGGCGGCGCCTCCCGCGGCTCGGAGGCGGCCGGCGGCGCCTCGCGCAGCCGCGCCTCCAGCCGCTCGAGGGCGGCCGGCGCGGCGCGGAGCCACTCGGCCGCCCGCTCCCGCCCCTGCCCGATCCGCTCGCCGTCGAGCGCGTAGTACGCCCCGGACTTCTCGACGAGCCCGCGCTCGACCCCGAGATCGATCGCCTCCCCGGGGCGGTCGATCCCCACCCCGTACCGGATGTCGAACTCCGCCTCCCGGAACGGCGGGGCGACCTTGTTCTTCACCACCTTCACCCGGGTCCGGCTCCCGACCACCTGCTCGCCGTCCTTCACCTGGCCGATGCGCCGGATGTCGAGCCGGACCGAGGCGTAGAACTTGAGCGCGTTGCCGCCGGTGGTGGTCTCGGGGTTGCCGAAGACGACCCCGATCTTCATCCGGATCTGGTTGATGAAGACGACCAGCGACTGGTTGCGGGAGACGACGGCGGTGAGCTTCCGGAGGGCCTGGCTCATGAGGCGCGCCTGGACCCCCATGTGCGCGTCGCCCATCTCCCCCTCGATCTCGGCCTTGGGCACCAGCGCCGCCACCGAGTCGACCACCACCAGGTCCACCGCGCCGGAGCGGACGAGCTGCTCGGCGATCTCCAGCGCCTGCTCCCCCGTGTCCGGCTGCGAGACCAGCAGGTCGGCGAGCCCCACCCCGAGCCGGCGCGCGTAGCCGACGTCGAGCGCGTGCTCCGCGTCGACGAAGGCCGCCACCCCGCCGCGGCGCTGCACCTCGGCGATGGCGTGGAGCGCGAGGGTCGTCTTGCCGGAGGACTCCGGGCCGAAGATCTCGACCACCCGGCCCCGCGGGAGGCCGCCCACGCCGAGCGCCAGGTCGAGCCCGATCGAGCCGGTCGGGACCACCTCCACCTTCGGCACCTCCGCGTCGTCTCCCAGCCGCATGATCGCCCCCTTCCCGAACTGCTTCTCGATCCCGCCCAGCGCCTGGGCCAGGGCCTTCATCCGCTCCGTCAGCTTGCTCATCCGCCTCGCTCCTTCTCCCGCCGGAGCGGGGGTGGTGGCCGCGCCGCGGCCGGTGGGTCAGCGCGCCTCCCGGTCGAGGGCCCGGTACTGGATCGCCTCGGCGACGTGGATCGCCTGGACGGTCTCCTCCCCGGCCAGGTCGGCGATCGTCCGCGCGACCCGGAGGACCTTGTCGTTGGCCCGCGCCGAGAGGCCGAGCCGCTCGAGCGCCTGGACGAGGAGCCGGCGCCCGGCCTCGTCGGGGGTGCAGTGGCGCCGGAGCAGCGGGCCGCGCAGGCGGGCGTTCACCCCGGCCGGCGGCGCGCGCCCGGCGGAGAGCCGCCGGACCCGCGCCACCCGCTCCCGCACCGCCGCGCTCGGCTCCCCGGTGCCGGCGCCGGCGAGCGCCGCCGGGGGGACGGCCGGCACGTCCACGTGGAGATCGATCCGGTCGAGGAGCGGTCCCGAGATCCGCCGGCGGTAGCGCAGCAGCTCCGGGACGGTGCAGCGACAGCGTCGGACCGGGTCCCCGTGGTGGCCGCACGGGCACGGGTTCATCGCCGCGACCAGCGCGAAGCGCGCCGGGTAGGTGACGCTGCGCCCCGCGCGGGCGAGGGTCACCTCGCCCTCCTCGGCGGGCTGCCGCAGCGCCTCGAGGACGTGGCGGCGGAACTCGGGGAGCTCGTCGAGGAAGAGGACGCCGTGGTGGGCGAGCGACACCTCGCCGGGCCGGGGCTGGGTCGTCCCCCCGATCAGCCCGGCGTCGGAGATGGTGTGGTGCGGCGCGCGGAACGGGCGCTCCTCGAGCAGGCCGCGCTGCCGGGTGAGGCCGGCCACGCTGTGCACCACCGTCGCCTCGAGCGCCTCCTCGAAGGCGAGCGGCGGCAGCAGGCCGGGGAGGCGCCGCGCGAGCATCGTCTTGCCGCTGCCCGGTGGACCGAAGAGCAGGAGGTTGTGGCCTCCCGCCGCCGCGACCTCGAGCGCCCGCTTGGCGTGCGCCTGGCCGGCGACGTCGGCGAGGTCGAGCGGCGGCGCCGGCGTGGGGCCGGGGGGGGACGGCGGCGCGCGCTCGAGCCCGGGCAGCGGCGCGAGCCCCCGCGCCCAGGCGACGATCTGCTCGACGTGGCGGACCGGGTGGACGGTGAGCCCCTCGACCACCGCCGCCTCCCGCGCGTTCCCCTCGGGGACCACCAGGGCCCGGGCCCCGGCGCGCCGCGCGCCGATCGCGACCGGGAGGACGCCGCGGACCGGCCGCACCTCCCCGGTGAGGGAGAGCTCCCCGAAGAAGATCATCCCCTCCAGCGAGGCCCCGGCGCCGAGCTCCCGGCTCGCGGCGAGGAGCGCGACCGCGATCGGGACGTCGAGCCCGGCGCCGTCCTTGCGGAGGTCGGCCGGCGCGAGGTTCACCACCACCCGCTTCGCGGGGAGCGCCACGCCGCAGCCGCGGACCGCGGCGAGCACGCGGACCTTCGCCTCGGTCACCGCGCCGGCGGCGAGCCCCACGAGGTGGAAGATCGGCAGCCCCGGCGAGCTCTCGACCTCGACGTCGACCGGCAGGGCCTCGATCCCGACCACCGTCGCCGACCGGACGAGCGCCACCATGGGGCGGCTGCAGAGCAGCCGCCGTGCCAGGGGCGCGGCGCCGGCGCCGGCGGGGGAACGGCGGCGTCCGGGAGCGGCGCGGCGAGCGCGCGCCGGACGGGGGGCCGCGCCGCGGACCGGGCGGCGCGGCGGGGAGCCCTAGAAGAGCGACTCGGGGACGAAGACGATGTCGCCCGGCTGGAGCAGCACGTTCGCCGCCCGCCCCATGGCGATGTCCTGGACGTTCACCTTGAGCTTCACCTCCTGCCCGTCGACGCGGCGGGTGAGGGAGGCGCTGTTCTGGGCGGCCTGCTTGGTGAACCCTCCCGCCAGGGTGAGGGCCTGGACGATGCTCATCCCGTCCTCGAAGAGGAAGGTGCCGGGCTTCTGCACCTCACCGAAGACGAAGACCTTCTTGGAGTTGTACTCCTTCACCAGCACCGAGACCTGCGGGTCCCGCAGGAAGCCGTGGGCGAGGCAGTCGCGGAGCCGCTCGGCGGCGCCGTTCGCGGTGAGCCCGGCCACCACCACGCGCTGGCAGAGGGGGAAGACGATGTCCCCCTTGGGCCCGAGCTGGAAGACGCCCGAGAGCTCCGGCTCCTGGAAGACCCGGACCTCGATGAGGTCGGTGGGGCCGAGGGTCGAGGCGACGATCTCGGCCGCCGTCGCGGGCGCCGCCGGCGGCGTCGCATCGACCTGCTCGCGGTGGTGGGCGCAGCCGACCCCGGCCAGCAGGGCCGCGGCGAGGAGGAGGGGGATCGGGGTCTTCATGAGGCGGGGCGCCCGGATCCGCGCCGGCGAGGGCGGGCGGCGCCAGCTCCCGCCCGCGGCGCGCCAGCGGGGGAGGGCCCCCGCCCGGCGGCGCGGGTGGTCAGTAGGTGAGGATGGCCTTCAGCCAGACCTGGTTGTCGCTGTAGTTCCAGATGAAGCCCTGGATGGGCGAGCCGGACGGGAGGGCGGTCGTCCGCCGGGCGTACTGGTAGGCGACCTCCATGGTGAGCCAGCGCGCCGCCTGGTAGTCGATGTAGGGCTTCGCGCTGGTGACCTCCGCCGAGGCGGTGACCAGGTGGTAGTCGACGTAGGTGTAGCCGGCCTGGACGCCGACCTTGGTCCGCGTCCCGGCCATCGCGTGGGCGTCGAGCATCACCTGGTGCATGTCGTAGAGGGCGAACTGCAGCCCCGGGTCGTCGCCGAGGTCGTGGGTGTAGCCGAGCTTGACGCCCGAGCCCTCGCTCGGGAGCCACTCGACCGAGGCGATCGCCAGCCAGGTCTGCAGGTTCGAGAGGCGCGAGATCCCCGTCCCGGCGAGCGGCGCGTGGGTGGAGACGGAGAGGGTCTCCCCGTAGCCGCCCTCGAGCGTCGCCGCCAGGTGGGTGGTCACGAGCCCGGAGAGCCCCGCGAGCCCCTTGAGGCCGGTCGAGGCGACGTTGTAGTCGAGGCTGTTCGGGACGTACCCGAAGTAGCTCCCCTTCACCACCACCGAGGTCCGGGGGAGGAAGCGCCAGGCGAGCTCGAGGCCGCCGGTGAGCTTGTTGAAGCCGAGCTGCGAGAGGGTGGAGCTGTTGCAGACGACCGACGTCGAGGTCGAGCCGCAGAACTGTCCCGGGAAGAAGGGCTCGAAGGCCTCGGTGAGCCAGTCGCCGCCGAGGGTGAGCGAGAGCGCCCCCGCCCCGGGCCGCCAGGGGATCTGGAGCGCCAGATCGTTGGTGTCGGCGATGGCCCCGGTGAGGAGCGAGTAGACCGCCGGCTGGTCGTTGCGGGTGAACTGATCCTTGAGCTCCAGGCCGAGCGCCCCCTTCCGGTTGATCCCGACGTCCAGCGAGACGTCGGCGTACCAGGCCGAGAGGTCGGTGGTCGTGGTCTGGCTCAGGCCGAAGTACTGGGCCCGGTCGAGGACCCCGCGGAAGTCGACCGAGACCGCGTCGCCGGGGACGTTGATCGAGAGCCCCGGCCGGACGTGGAGGACGAGGTCCGGCACGACGTTGTTGGTGTAGCTGTAGAGGACGTTCGTGTCGTAGAGGAGCTCCGCCTCGACGAACGGGTGGAGCACGCCGTCGCTCCCGCCGATCCTGATCCCGTCGCCGAAGTCGGCGCGGCCCGGGAGCGCGAGCCCGGCGAGCAGCAACCCCAGCGCGATCCGTCCGAGCGTCCTCTTCATGGGCGTGAGTCCCTCAGGCTGCATGTGTCCGTCCCCCCTGCCCCCGGCCGTCGATCCCCGGGGCCCTGCGCGCCGCGCTCACCGGTCCGGAGGGCGCTCGGAGGCCCCCCCTGGCCAGGGTCACGGCAGGTACGTGCTCGCCGACACCGGCCGGTAGACCACCGGCGCCGCCGGCGGGGGTGGCGGCGCGTTCATGAACCCCTCGGTCGCGCCGCGGCCCGGCAGGTCGGTCGGCTGCTGCACCTCGACCGTCGTCTTCTCGTCGATCACGTAGGCGAGCTGGCCGATGCACTGCTCGGAGTCGGCGCGGAGCGCGTCGATCCGGTTCCGGGCGATCCCGATCTTGGCGAACTCCGACTCGGCGTTCGGATCCTTGTTGGCCAGATCCTCGTGGAGCGAGAGATCCGACTGCTCGGCGACCTTCAGGAGGCCCTTGATCTGGGTGAGCTTCTCGTTCACGCAGTTGAGCTTGACGACGTCCTTCTCGTTCCGCGCCTCCTCGACGCGGCCGAGCACCTGCTTGAGGACGTTCCGCATCCGCTCCAGCGACTGGGCCGAGCGGTCGAGCTTCTGCGCGTCGGTGAGGTTGGCGTCGCCCCCGGGCGGCGCGGCCGGGACCTGGGCGAAGGCGGCGCCGGCGGCGACCGCCCCGGCGAACGCGACTGCCATCATGGTCTTCTTCACGTGGACTCCCACCCGGACGAACCATCCGTCGAACGGGGCGAGCTTAGAATGGACCGACGGGCCCGTCAACGACCGCCGCCGACCGCAGCCGGAGCGGGTCACCGGGGCCCCTCCGCGGCGCGGGCCTCCTCGCTCACCGCCTCCGGCCCGTCGAGCTCGCCGTCGGTCGGCACCGCCGCGCAGCGCCAGCGATCCCCCGCCGTGATCAGCCGGGCGGCCACCTCGCCCGTCTCGTCCGAGAAGGGCTGGAGGATCCCGTTCCGGTGCCAGCGGTAGCGGTAGCGGACCGCGTCGCCGTCCGGATCCCGGGAAGGCACGACCACCTCGCAGCGGAGCGGCGCGCCGGCGACCGGCGACGGCGGGGAGAGCCGGACCCGCGCCGGTCCCGGCGCCGAGTTGGCGATCGTCGCCTCCGCGGTGGCGGCCGGCCCGGCGAGCGTCCCGTCCCCGGGCGTCGCGGCGCAGCGGAAGCGATCGCCGCGCCGGGGAATCGCCGCCGCCACCCGCGCCGGATCGGCCCCCGGCGGGAGCGGCCGGCCGTTCCGCCACCAGGCGAAGGCGTAGGTCACCCGGTCGCCGTCCGGATCGACGGAGGGCGCCTCGATCCGGCAGGCCAGCGCGTCGCCGACGCGGGCGACCGGCGGGTCGATGACGACCTGCGGCGCGCCCGGCGGGCTGTCCTGGATCCGCACCTCGGCCGCCCCGGGGGCGCTCTCCGCCTCGCCGTCGGACGACCAGGCCTCGCAGCGCCAGCGCTCCCCGCGCCGGGTGGTCCCCGCCGGCAGCAGCTGCGCGCCGTCGGCGACCGGCTGGGGCTGGCCGTCGCGCAGCCACCGGCTGCGGACCCGGATCGGCTCGCCGTCCACGTCGCGCTCGGGGACGGTCGCCTCGCAGGTGAGCGCCACCCCGGCGGTCGGCGCGAGCGGCGTCACCACCACCGACGGCGGCGGGGGCGGGGTGTTGGCGACGGTCACCGACAGCAGCACCGGCGGCCCGTCCTCCTCCCCGTCACCGGGGGTCACCTCCACCCGCCAGACCTCGCCGTGGCGGAGCGTCCGGGGCGGGACCAGCGGGCCGTCGAGCGCCACCGGGGTTCCGTCCCGCGTCCACGCGTACCGGTAGGTCACCGGATCCCCGTCGCCATCGACCGAGCGCGCGACGAGGTCCACCGCGATCCCGGTGAGCGCGGTCGGCGCCGCCGGATCGAGCGCCACCGTCGGCGCCGTCGGCGGGGTGTCGCGGGCGGTGCAGGTCGCGGCGACCGAGGGGCCGGGGAGCGCGCCGTCCGTCGGGGTGACCACCACCCGCGCCACGTCGTGCTTGCGGAGCGGCTGGCCGAGCCGGGGGCCGGTGGCCGAGGGCACGGCCCGGCCGTCGACCGACCACTCGTACTCGTAGCGCACCGGATCGCCGTCGGGATCGCTCGCCGGGGTCACGATCCGGACGTCGGGGATCGGACCGGCGGGGACCGGCCCGTCGCAGAGCGCGATCTCGGGCGCGCCCGGCGCCGCGTCGGCGACGGTCACCTCGGCGCGGACCGCCGGCGCGTCGGCCAGCCCGTCGCTCGCCACCACCTCGACCGCCCAGCGCTCCCCCCGCCGCGGCACGCCCCGCGGGATCCGGGAGGGATCCCCGGGCGGCTCGTACCGCTGGCCGTCGCGCGTCCAGGCGTACCGGTAGGTGACGTGGTCGCCGTCCGGATCGGGCGCCTGCGCGATCGCCAGCGCGATCCCGTCCAGCCCCCGCGGCCGCGGCGGGTCGAAGGCGATCCGGGGGGGCGGCGGCGGGCTGTTGCCGATCACCGCGCGGAGGCGCGCCGGCGGGCCGTCGCGCTCGCCGTCGAAGGCCTGGACCTCGACCTCCCACGCGTCGCCCCGGGCGAGGAGGTGGACCGGCACCGAGCTCGCGGTGGTCCAGGCGCTGCTCCGGCTCGCGGCGTCGCCGTCGAGGAGGACCGGCGAGCCGTTCCGGAGCCAGCGGTAGCGGTAGGTGACCGCGTCGCCGTCGGGGTCGACCGCGGGCGCGACGATCCCCACCGCCAGCGGCGCGGTGACGGTCGGCCGCGGCGGCTCGAAGGCGATCCCCGGCGCGCCCGGGGGGGCGTCGGCCACCTCCACCTCGTCGGAGACCGGCCGGCCCGCCTCGAGCCCGTCGGTGGGGGTGACCACGACCCGCACCCGGTCGTGCTTGTGGAAGGCGGTCGGGAGGAGCGTGTCGCCGCCGATCCCGGTCGGCGCGCCGCCCCGGGTCCAGCGGTAGCCGAGCTGGACGGGATCGCCGTCGGCGTCGCGCGCCGGCTCCAGGATCGCGACCCGGAGGGTCTCGCCTCCCACCGGGTGGCGCGGCTCGATCGCGATCCGGGGCGGCTCCGGCGGCGTGTCGGCGACGGTCACCCCGGCGCTCGCGGCCGGCCCCTGCTCCTCGCCGTCGAAGGCGCGGGCGACCACCTCGAACCGGTCCCCCTTCGCGACCTCGGCCCCGGGCACCTCGCGCCCCTCCCCGGCCACCGCGAGCGGCGCGCCGTTCTTGGTCCAGCTCCAGCGGTAGGAGAGCGGATCGCCGTCGGCGTCCTCCGCGGCCACCGCCAGGATCGCCCGGATGGCCTGGCCCCGGCGCGGCCGCTCCGGCCGGAGCTCGACGCGGGGCGGGCCGGGCGGCGAGTCGACCAGCTCGACCGAGGCGCTCGCCGGCGGCCCCTCGGCCGCGCCGTCGAAGGCCCGGAGCTCGAGCGAGACCCGCTGGTGCTTGCGCGCCAGCCCCGCCGGGAAGGTCGCGGCGCCGAGCGGCAGGTCCGCCGGGACGCCGTCCACCGCCCAGCGGTGGTGGTAGGTGACCGGATCGCCGTCGGGGTCTCGCGCCGGGGTGACCACGCGGGCGTGGAGGGCGTCGGCGCGCCCGGGGCGCTCCGGGGAGAGCGCCACCGCCGCCGGGCCGGGGGGCGAGTTCGCGACCCGCGCGTCGGCGAGGACCGGCGCGGCGGCGAGCTCCCCGTCGGAGGCGATCACCCGGGCGCTGAGGAGCGCCCCGCGCCGGAGCCGATCCCCGGGGAAGGTCTCGCCGGTCACCCCGGCCTCGACGCCGTCGAGCAGCCAGTCGATCGCGTAGCGGACCGGGTCGCCGTCGGCGTCGACGGAGGGGCGGACGATCGTCGCGCGGACCGCCTCCCCCAGCGCGGGGGCGGCCGGCGCGAGCTCCACCCCGGGTGCGGTCGGCGCGGTGTCCGCGATCCGCGCCTCCCGGCTGCGGACCGCCGCCCCGCCCCCCGGGGGCGCGAGCTCGAAGCACCAGCGCTCCCCGCGCCGCGCCGTCCCGGCCGGCAGGGTCCTCAGGCCGGCGAGGGCCGGCACCGCGACGCCGTCGCGGAGCCAGGTGATGCTCGGCGGCGGGGGGAGCTGCCCCGGACCGGCGTCGAGCCAGACGGCGCGCCACGCGGCGGCGAGCGCGTCCCCGACCGTCGGCGCGGCCGGCGAGAGGACCAGCTCCTTGTAGGACGGCGGCAGCGGTCCGAGGCGGCCGGCGCGGCCGGCGTCGCGCCCCTCCCCCTCCCAGGCGACGCGCGCGGGCGCGCCTCCGGCCCGGGTCGCCCGGAGGGCGGAGAGGGTCCCGCCCGCGCTGCCGACGAAGAGCGAGAGCGAGCCGTCGCCGGCCAGGTCGTAGGCGAGCGGCGAGGCGGTCACCTCGCCGCCGGCGACCGGCGCCGGGAACCCGGGGAGCGGCTGGCCGGCGGCGGTGACCGCCGCCACCGTCCCGTCCTCGGTCGCGACCGCGATCGCCAGCGCGCCGGAGCGATCGAGGTCGCCGACCGCCGGGCCGCCGAAGAGGCGCGCGCCGACCCGGACCGGGAAGCCGCGGCGCTCCCTCCCGGCGGCGTCGAGGACGTGGAGCATCCCGTCGGCGGAGGCGAAGACCACCTCGAGGTGGCCGTCGCCGTCGAGATCGACCACCGCCGGCCCCTGGTAGATCCGGTACCCGGCGACGAACGGGAAGCCGGGGAGCGGGGCGCCCCGGTCGTCGACCACGTCCAGGTGGAAGTCCTGGCTGGCGACGACGAGATCCATCCGACCGTCGTCGTCGAGATCGGCGAAGACGGGCGCGCCGGTGACGACGAAGCCCGTCACCAGGGGGAAGCCCGGCCGGGGGCGCCCGTCGACCCCGACCACCGGGACCCGCCCGTCGGCGCAGCCGGCCGCGAGCGATCGGCCGCCGGCGAAGACCGCCCCCGAGACGGTGGTCGTGATGGCCGCCGACCCGGCCTGGATCGGGAAGCCCGCGACCTCGGCGCCGCCCCGCCCGAGCGCGTGGATCCGGCCGCGCGCGTCGCCGACCACGAGCTCCGGCCGGCCGTCCCCGTCCACGTCGACGAACGACGCGCCGGCGCGGGCCGGGGCGCCCAGGGACGCCGGGAAGCCGGGGTGCGCGCCGCCGCCGACCAGCCAGACCTTGCCGGACGCGGTCACCACCGCGACCGCGACGCGACCGTCCCCGGCGAGGTCCCCCGCCGCCGGGCCGCCGACGATCTCCTCGCCGGCGGGGAGCTGGAAGGGGAAGCCGGCCGGGCTCCCGCCGTCGTACCGGTAGGCCACCACCCGGTCCCCCGCGGCGGCGACGACCGCGGGGGCGCCGTCGAGGGTGATCCCGATCGCGGCCCGGTCGATCCGCCCCCCGGCCTCCTGCGGGAAGTTGGAGAGCGCGCCCGCGCCGAGGGCGAGGCCGAGGAGGAGCTCGAGCATTGGGGGTCCCCTAGGTCGCCGGACGCTCGCGCGCCGGCTCGAGCGCCTCGACCCCGCGCTGGGGCCCGACGCTGAAGATCGCGAGCGGCTCCACCGCGGGGCCGGGCCCGCCGGCCTCGCGGGCGAGCGCCACCGCGAAGGCGAGCCGCTCGTCGTGGCGATCGCGCCAGTAGAGGAACCGCTCCCCCGGGGCGCAGCCGAACTCCCGCGCCGCCCGGTCGAGGAGGAGCGCGCGCCGGTGGGCCGCCTCCTCCTCGCCCCGCCCGGCCGCCCCGGCGTCCTCGCGGAGCTGCCGGACGCGCGCGCGCCGCTCGTCGGCCTCCTTGAAGAGCCGCTCGGCCTCCAGCCGGATCCGCCGGGACCGCACCGCGTGCTCGTGGCCGGCCAGCGAGCGCTCGAAGCTCGCGTCCCAGGCCGCCTCCACCTCCGCCCAGAGGCGCGTGCGGGCCCGGTCGGCCGCCTCGTACTCCTCGGCGAGGGCCCGGCGCGTCGCCTCGGCCTCCTCGACCGCCGGATCGAGCGCCCGCTCCGCGCCTGGCCGCGGCGCGGTGGCCACCTCCCGCGCCTGCTCCAGGGCCCGCTCCGCGCCGCCCAGCCGGTACCAGACCTCGCTGGCGCGGATGCGCTGCCCCTCGAAGCTCCCGACGAGCTCGAGGGCCCGGTTCTCGAGCTCCTGGGCGTCCGCCGCGCACCGCGCCGCCGCCGCCTCGGCCCCCCCGGCGTCGGAGAAGGCGTCCATGGCCGCCCGCTGCACCAGCTCGGAGCGGTGCTCCATGACCGCCGCCTGGGCGAGGAGCTCCTGGTGGCGCGTGCGCCCCTCCTCCAGTTCGCTGGTCGCGCGCGCCAGCTCGGTCCACCAGCCGGTGAACGGCCCCCCCTCGAGGAGCCCCCGCAGCTCGCTGAGCCCGAGCGCCCTCATCTCAGTTCACGGGCGCGAAGACGAACGGGTACTCCACGGTGACCGGGCCGCCGGGCCGGAACTGCGTCCTCCAGGTGCGCATGGTGCCGGTGATGCAGGCGGCCACGTCGGAGGCGGCGAGGGTGTTCACCGAGGTGGAGATGTCGGCGAGGCCGCCGGTCTGGAGGATGGTGAAGCGGATGGTGATCTTCCCCCGGAGCGAGGGGTTCCGCTTCAGGGCGTTCTCGTAGCAGGCCTTGATCAGCCCCATGCGCGCCCGGACGAAGTCGGCCAGCTTCTGCTGGTCGATGTCGGAGGAGTCGACCTCCGCCTCCTCGGCCGCCACCGCGCCCGAGACCCGGACCTCGCTCTTCGCCCCGTAGCCGACCGAGCCGCCGCCGCTCGTCGCGAGCTGGCCGATCGAGGCCCGCCCGCCCTGGCCGCCGCCCTTCCGGCCGCCGCCGGC
>JAJXSQ010000324.1 GCA_021784495.1 Myxococcales bacterium
GCGCCACACCACCGACGAGCTGCGGAGCTACCAGGACTGGTTCCTCCGCTACGCCCTCCAGGCGGTGCCGGGGGTCGCCGAGGTGGCGACCGTCGGCGGGCAGCAGCGCCAGTACCAGGTCGCCGTCGACCCCAACGCCCTCGCCGCCTACCACCTCCCCCTGTCGGCGGTCATCGACGCCGTGCGCCGCGGGAACGACGACGTGGGCGGCCGGCTCGTCGAGCTCTCGGGGCGGGAGTACATGGTCCGGGGGCGGGGCTACGTGAAGAGCCTCGGGGACATCGAGAAGATGGTGCTCCGCGCCGACCAGGGCACGCCGGTCACGGTGAAGGACGTCGCCACCGTGAGCCTCGGGCCGGAGATCCGGCGCGGGGTCGCCGATCTCGACGGCCAGGGCGACGTGGTGGGCGGCATCGTCGTGATGCGGCAGGGGGAGAACGCCCTCCGGCTCATCGAGCGGGTGAAGGCGCGCCTCGCCGAGCTGCGGCCGTCCCTGCCGGCCGGGGTCGAGGTGGTGACCACCTACGATCGGTCGGACCTCATCGACCGCGCCATCGAGACGGTGAAGGGGAAGCTGATCGAGGAGATCGCGGTCGTCTCGGTCATCATCCTCGTCTTCCTCTGGCACGTCCCGTCGGCGCTGGTGCCCATCATCACCATCCCGGTGAGCGTCGCCCTGGCCTTCATCCCCATGTACGCGATGGGGCTCGAGGCCAACCTCATGTCGCTCGCCGGCATCGCCATCTCCATCGGCGTCCTCGTCGACGGGGCGATCGTGGAGGTGGAGAACGCCTACAACAAGATCTTCCACTGGATCCAGGGCGGGAAGAAGGGCGACTTCCACGCGGTGCGCCTCGAGGCGCTCATGGAGGTCGGGCCGGGCGTCTTCTTCTCCCTGCTGGTCATCGCCGTCGCCTTCCTCCCCGTCTTCACCCTGGTCGACCAGGAGGGGCGCCTCTTCCGCCCGCTCGCCTTCTCCAAGAACCTGGCCATGGCCATCGCCGCGGTGCTGGCCGTCACCCTCGACCCGGCGATGCGCATGCTCTTCGCCCGGATCGAGCCCTTCACCTTCCGGCCCCGCTTCCTCGCCTGGGGCGCGACCCAGCTCCTGGTCGGCAGGTACCACTCCGAGGAGCTCCACCCCATCAGCCGCGCCCTCCACCGGATCTACGAGCCGCCCTGCCGCTTCGTCCTCCGCCACCCGCGGGCGACGATCGGCGCCGCGGTGCTGGTGGTGCTCACCACCCTCCCGATCTTCGCGCGGCTCGGCTCGGAGTTCATGCCGCCGCTCGACGAGGGGTCCCTCCTCTACATGCCCTCGGCCGTCGAGCCGGGGATGAGCGTCGCCGAGGCGGAGCGGGCGCTCCAGCTCCAGGACAAGATCCTGATGACCTTCCCCGAGGTGGCGCGCGTCTTCGGGAAGGCGGGCCGGGCCACCACCTCGACCGACCCCGCGCCCTTCACCATGATGGAGACCACCGTCACCCTGAAGCCCGAGTCCGCGTGGCGCGAGCAGCCCCGCTGGTACTCCTCCTGGGCGCCGGCCTGGCTGAAGCGGCCGCTCCGCGCCTTCTGGCGGGATCGGATCACCGTCGACCAGCTCAAGAACGAGATGAACGCCGCCCTCCAGCTGCCGGGCATCTCCAACGCCTGGACGATGCCCATCCGCGGCCGGCTCGACATGCTCTCCACCGGCATCCGCACCCCGGTGGGCATCAAGGTGTCCGGCGCCGACCTCCGGACCATCGAGAAGATCGGCCTGGAGCTCGAGGCGACGCTCCGGAAGGTGCCGGGCACGCGCAGCGTCTACGCCGAGCGGGTCGCCGGCGGGTTCTTCCTCGACTTCGCCCTGAAGCGCGACCAGCTCGCCCGGTACGGCCTGTCGGTGGACGACGCCAACGATCTGGTCATGACCGCCATCGGCGGCGAGAACCAGGGGACGGTGATCCTGGGGCGGGAGCGCTACCCCATCGACGTCCGCTACGCCCGCGACTACCGCCAGGACCTCTCCACCCTCCGCCGCGCGCTCCTCCCGCTCCCCGGCGGCCAGGGGCAGATCCCGATGGAGGCGATCGCCGACGTCGAGCTCGTGGACGGCCCCTCGATGATCCGCGACGAGAACGGGCTCCTCGCCGGCTACGTCTACGTCGACTTCGACACCTCGGCGATCGACGTCGGCCACTACGTCGAGGAGGCCAAGAAGGCGGTCGCCGCCGGCGTGCGGCTCCAGCCCGGGACCAGCGTGACCTGGAGCGGCCAGTACGAGAACATGCTCCGGGTCAAGGAGCGCATGAAGCTCGTGCTCCCGCTCACCCTGGTGCTCATCTTCGCGCTCCTCTACATGAACACGCGGTCGAGCTTCAAGGCCGCGATCGTGATGCTCGCCGTCCCCTTCTCCGCGGTCGGCGCGGTCTGGCTCCTCTGGGCCCTCGGCTACAACGTCTCCATCGCCGTCTGGGTCGGCATGATCGCCCTCATGGGGCTCGACGCGGAGACCGGCGTCTTCATGCTCCTCTTCCTCGACCTGTCGCACGACGAGGCGAGGGCGCGGGGCCAGCTCCGGACGATCGGCGACCTGCGCGAGGCGATCGTCCACGGGGCGGTGAAGCGGGTGCGGCCGAAGGCGATGACCGTCTTCGCCGCCATGATCGGCCTCCTGCCGATCATGTGGTCGACCGGCACCGGCGCCGACCTCATGAAGCGCATCGCCGCGCCCATGGTCGGCGGCCTGGTGACCTCGTTCCTCATGGAGCTGCTCGTCTACCCGGCCGTCTACTTCCTCTGGAAGAGGCGCGAGGTGGTGGACGGGCCGCCGACGCCGACCCCGTCGCCGGCCGGCGCGTAGGAGGACGGCCCCCAGGAAGAGGGCGCGCCGCGCCCCCGGCAGCGAACCCTCCCCCCCGCAGCCGGCTCGAATGGTCGCGCCCGGAAGCCAGGGCGTACCGATCGGTACGCCCCTCGGTACCAGCCGGTACGTCTCCGGGGGGCGAAGATCGCCAACCACCTGAATTCACGACGGCACGGCAGTTGCTAAATGGTCGCACGTGCCGCATGACGCGGCCGAAAACAGGAGTCGCACACCATGACCAAGACCAGGATCCTCTACGTCGCCGCCGCCGGGCTGCTCTTCGGCGCGCCCGCCCTCGCCCAGGGTGAGGAGGCGGCCGCGAAGCAGGCGATGGCCGAGGCGCTCGAGCAGCAGGCGGCCGATCCGGGCGCGCGGCAGGCGCCCTCGCTCCCGGTCGCGGGCGCCCCCGGGACCGCGGGCGGGCCGGCCGCGATGGGGTACGCCGCGAGCCAGGGCAAGAACGCCGTCGGGTACGCCGCGAGCCAGGCGAAGGGCGCGGCCGGCTACGCCGCGAGCCAGGGGAAGAACGCCGCCGGGTACGCGGCGGGACAGGCGACCGCCGCCGGCGCGATGGCGCGGCAGGCCGGCGCGAA
>JAJXSQ010000325.1 GCA_021784495.1 Myxococcales bacterium
CCCGCGCGCGGTGAGCTCCTCCTGCCGGGCCCGGAGCGCCGCGGCGGCCGGCGCGGGGAGGCGGCAGAGCTCGGCGACGGCCTCCGGCGCCCCCTTCGCCGCGACCACCAGCCGGTCGGCGCCGGGGGGCCGCCAGGCGTGGACCACGGCCAGCCGCCCGGGCGTGAGGGGGTACTCCCGGACCGGCTCCCAGCCCGGGTGGAGCCGCCCCGGCGCGGCGAGCCGGGCCGCGCCGAGCCGGCCGAAGGCCTGCTCCATGGGATCGAAGGGCTCGCGCTGGCAGGCGAGCAGCCCGAGCTCCAGCAGCTCCTCGTCGGGCGGGGCGAGCGGACCGTCGCCGACGTCGTGCGCCGCCGCCGCGGCCAGGGCCGCGATCCGCATCCGGTTCTCGGTGAGCGTGCCGGTCTTGTCGGAGCAGAGGACGGTCGCCGCGCCCAGCGCCTCGACCGCCGGCAGCCGGCGGGTGAGCACCCGGCTCCGCGAGATCCGCCAGGCCCCGAGCGCCATGAAGAGGGTGAGCACCACCGGGAACTCCTCCGGCAGCACCGCCATGGCGAGGGCGATGCCGGCGAGGAGCCCCTGGAGCCAGTCGCCGCGGCTCAGGCCGTAGAGGACGGTGAGCGCGGCGCAGAGCGACAGCCCGACGGCGGCCACGATCCGGACGAGCCGCCCCACCTCCCGCTGGAGCGGGGTGGGGCCGCTCTCGATCGACGCCAGCGAGGCGCCGAGCTTCCCCATCTCGCTCCGCGGGCCGGTCGCCAGGACCTCGGCCAGCCCGCGGCCGCGGACGACCAGCGTCCCGGCGAAGACGATCGGCGAGGCGTCGCCGCCGGGGGCCGGGTCCGCCGGGAGCGGCCCGGCGCGCTTGGCGACCGGCGCCGACTCCCCGGTGAGGAGCGACTCGTCCGCCTCGAGGTGGGCCGCCTCGACGAGCCGGGCGTCGGCCGGCACCCGGTCCCCCTCGGCGAGCGCGAGCAGGTCGCCGCGGACCACCTCGCGCCCCGGGATGCGCCGCCGCTCGCCGTCGCGGATCACCAGCGCCCGGGGGCTGGTGAGATCGCGGAGCGCCGTCACCGCCCGCTCGGTCTTCCGCTCCTGCACCACGGTGATGGCGATCACCACCACCACGAAGGACAGCAGGGTGAGCGCCTCCTCGCGATCGCCGAGCAGGAGGTAGATCCCCCCGGCGCCGAGGAGGAGGAGGAGCATCGGCTCGCGGAGCACGCCGAGGGCCAGCCGGAGGAGGCCGCGGGGGCGCTCGTGGCCGAGCTCGTTGGGCCCCTCGGCCCGGAGCCGCGCCTCGGCCTCGGCGCGGGGGAGCCCGCGGTGGGGCGGGGCGGCGGTGGGATCGGGTGTCGGCATGCGGACCTGCGATCCTAGGCCGGACGGGCGGCGCGGGCGCGCGTTCGGTTGACGCGCCCCGGACCCCAGACGCGAGACGGCCCGGGCTCCTCTCGGAGACCGGGCCGCCGACCTCTAGCTGCGCGAGGTGGTTACAGCGGGCGGACGTTGGCAGCCTGGAGCCCCTTCGGGCCCTTCTGCACGTCGAACTCCACCTTCTGGCCCTCGGCCAGGGAGCGGAAGCCCTCGGCCTGGATCGCGGTGTGGTGGCAGAAGACGTCCTCGCCGCCGCTGTCCTGGGTGATGAAGCCGAAGCCCTTCGCGTCGTTGAACCACTTCACGGTACCGGTAGCCATTCTCGTTGCACTCATTTCTTGTTCGTTGACGGACGGCAGGAAGTGCCGCCCTGAAGCCGACCCTGAACATGGGTTGGATGTGCGTGTGTACCGGATCGCGGCCGGGAAGTCGAGATCCCCATCCCGGCGCGGTGCCGCACCCGTCGGTAGCACCCCGGAAGAGACGGCTACCTCCGCGCCCTCCGCGCTCGCCGCCGGGGGGCCCTCCGCGCCCGCGCCGCTCTACACTGGCCGCGATGGACCCCGCCCCCCGCGCGATCCTCAGAACCGAGGGGCTCGGCCGCCGCGCCGGCGGGCGGGCGCTCGTCGAGGACGTGTCGGTCGAGGTGCTCGCGGGAGAGGTGCTGGCGGTGGTCGGGCCGAGCGGCGCCGGCAAGTCCTCCTTCCTGCGCCTCCTCGACCGGCTCGACGAGCCGACCTCGGGGCGGGTCCTCCTCGACGGGCGCGACGTCCGCGAGCTCCCGCCGCGCGAGCTCCGGCGCCGGGTCGGCATGGTGATGCAGGCGCCGGCCCTCTTCCCCGGGAGCGTGGCCGACAACGTCCGCTTCGGCCCGGCGCAGCGGGGCGAGCGGCTCCAGGACGGGGCGGTGGCCGAGCTCCTCGCGCAGGTCCAGCTCCCGGGGTTCGCCGACCGGCCGGTCGATCACCTCTCGGGGGGCGAGGCGCAGCGCGTCTCGGTGGCCCGCGCCCTCGCCAACCGGCCGGAGGTGCTCCTCCTCGACGAGCCGACCTCCGCGCTCGACGGGGAGGCGCGGCGCGCGCTCGAGGAGCTGCTCGCCCGGATCGTGCGCGAGCGGGCGCTCACCTGCGTGGTGGTCACCCACGATCTCGGGCAGGCGGCGCGCCTCGCCGGGCGGGCGCTCGTCCTGGCGGCGGGCCGGGTGCGCCGGCTCGGGCCGGCGGAGGAGGTGCTGCGTGCTGGGGCGGCTCTTCCCTGACCCCACCGCGCTCGCCCTGGCGCAGGCGGCGCTCGCCTCGGCGGCGGCGCTCGCCGTGGCGCTCCTGGCGCGCCGGCGCCGGCTCCACGTCGGGCGCGACCTGCTGGTCGCGCTCGCCCGCGGGCTCGCCCAGATCGCCGCCGTCGGCTCGGTCCTGCTCCTCATGCTGCGCGGCCCGACCTGGCTCGGCCCGGTGGCCCTGGCCGCCATGGCGGTCGCCGCCGCCGCCACCGCCGCCCGCCGCGCCCCCGGGATCCCGGGCGCCTTCCGGGTGGCGCTCGTCGCCATCGTCGCCGGCGCCGGCGCGGTGATCGCCCTCATGGCGCTCGCCGGCGTGGTCGAGGCCCGGGTGGCGGTCCTGGTGCCGGTGGGCAGCATGCTGGTCGCCGCCGCGATGAACGCCACCGGGCTCGCGCTCGACCGCCTCCGCGCCGAGGTGCTGGCCCACGCCGGCCTGGTCGAGGCGGCGCTGGCGCTCGGCGCGGCGCCGGAGGTGGCCGTCGCCCCGTACGCGCGCGCCGCCTTCCGCGCCAGCCTGATCCCGGCGATCGACAACCTCCGCTCCCTGGGGATCGTCTGGATCCCGGGGCTCATGACCGGCATGGTGCTCTCCGGCACCCCGCCGCTCCGCGCCGCGCTCTACCAGTTCGTGGTGATCGCCCTGATCTTCGCCTCGTCGGGGACCACCTGCCTGGTCGCGACCGCGCTCGCCCAGCGCGCCGCGTTCACGCCGGCGGAGCAGCTCGCCCTCGCGCCGGCCGGGCCGCGGGGCGCCTGACGGCGGCGGTCGGCCCGGGCGCG
>JAJXSQ010000326.1 GCA_021784495.1 Myxococcales bacterium
GGGGGGCGGCCGCGGGGCCTGGGGCTGGGGCTGGACCGCGCGCTCGAGCCGCGGCGGCGGCGGCGCGTCGGCCGGCCTTGGCTTCGAGGGCTCCGCCACGCGCGGCTACAGTACCACCGTCTCCCGGTACTCGCCGAAGACGTCGCGGAGCGCGTCCGAGATCTCGCCGAGCGTCGCCTCGGCCTTCACCGCCTCGAGGATGCGCGGCATGAGGTTCTCGGTGCCCCGGGCCGCGGCCCGGACGGCCTCGAGCGCGGCGGCGACGGCGACGGCGCTCCGCCGGGCCCGCAGCGCCCGCAGCCGCGTCACCTGCTCCGCCTCGAGCGCCGGATCGATCTTCATGACCGGCACCGCGGCCTCCTCGGCGGTGTAGGCGTTGACGCCGACCACCACCTGCTCGCCGGTCTCGACCCGCCGCTGCCAGGCGTAGGCGGCGTCCTGGATCTCGCGCTGGACGAAGCCGCGGGAGATGGCCTCGACCATGCCCCCCATCTCGTCGATCCGGGCGATGTACTGCTCGGCGCGCCCCTCGATCTCGTCGGTGAGCGCCTCGATGGCCCAGCTCCCGCCGAGCGGGTCGACGACGTCGGCGACCCCGGACTCGCTGGCGATGATCTGCTGGGTGCGGAGCGCCAGCCGGGCCGAGGCCTCGGTGGGCAGCCCGAGCGCCTCGTCGCGCGAGTTGGTGTGGAGCGACTGGGTGCCGCCGAGGACGGCCGCCAGCGCCTGGATCGTCACCCGCACCACGTTGTTGTCCGGCTGCTGCGCGGTGAGCATCGAGCCGGCGGTCTGGGTGTGGAAGCGGAGCACCCAGGAGCGCGGATCGCGGGCCTTGAAGCGCTCCCGCATGATCCGGGCCCAGAGGCGCCGGGCGGCGCGGAACTTCGCGACCTCCTCGAGCAGGTCGTTGTGGGCGTTGAAGAAGAACGAGAGCCGGCCGGCGAAGGCGTCGACGTCGAGCCCCGCCCGCAGCGCCGCGTCGACGTACTGGATCCCGTCGGCGAGGGTGAAGGCGACCTCCTGCACCGCCGTCGAGCCGGCCTCGCGGATGTGGTAGCCGGAGATCGAGATGGGGTTCCAGCGCGGCATCACCTTCGCCGTGTAGGCGAAGATGTCGGTGATCACCCGCAGCGAGGGGGCGGGGGGGTAGATGTAGGTCCCGCGCGCCGCGTACTCCTTGAGGATGTCGTTCTGGATCGTCCCCTGGAGCGCCGCCGGGGCCACGCCCTGCCGCTCGCCGACCGCCTGGTAGAGGGCGAGGAGGATGCCCGCGGTGGCGTTGATGGTCATCGAGGTCGAGACCTCGCCGAGCGGGATCCGGTCGAGGAGGACCGCCATGTCCTCGATGGAGTCGATGGCCACGCCCACCTTGCCCACCTCGCCGCGCGCGCGGGGGTGGTCGGAGTCGCGCCCCATCTGCGTGGGGAGATCGAAGGCCACCGAGAGGCCGGTCTGGCCCGACCGCAGCAGGTAGTGGTAGCGCTCGTTCGACTGGGCGGCGGTGCCGAAGCCGGCGTACTGCCGCATGGTCCAGAAGCGGCCGCGGTACATCGTGGGCTGCCCACCGCGGGTGAACGGGTACTCGCCGGGGAGGCCGAGGCGGGCCTCGAGGCCGGGCCGGACGTCGGCGGGGCCGTAGACCGGCTCGACCGGGATGGCGCTGCCCGTCTGGAAGGCGGCGCGCCGCTCCGGGCCCTTGGCCACCGCCGCGCCCCAGGTGCTCCGGCGCCAGCGGTCCTTCTCGGTCCTCGACTGCTCACGATCGTCGGCCATGGCACCCTTTCACGAGGTCGGCGGGGGGTGGGGACGATACCCGCCGCCTTCGCGCCGCGTCCAGCGGGGGCCGCGCCGCGCCGGTCGATCGCGACGCCGCGCGTCAGCGGCGGCGCGCGCCGGGCGGGCCGCGCGTCCCCCCGCTCAGGAGCGGTCGACCGCCTCGGGCGGGAGGGCCGCGGCGATGGCGGCGCGCGCGGCGTCGCGGAGCGCGTCGGGGTCGCCGCCGAAGTCGGCCGGGTCGAGCGGCGGGAGGACCCGCACCACCGCGCGCATCGGCCGGCGCAGGAGGAAGCCGTGCTTGGGGAGCGTGGCCCAGGTCCCGGAGATCGCCACCGGCACGACCGGGCAGCCGGCGTCGCAGGCGAGCCGGAAGGCGCCGTCCTTGAAGCGCTGGAGGGCGCCGTCCGGGGAGCGGGTCCCCTCCGGGAAGAGGAGGAGCGGGGTCCCCCGCGCCAGGTGGGCGCGCGCCTGCTCCATCATGCGCCGCGTCGACTCCCGGTCGCCGCGCCGGAGGGAGACGTAGCCGTTCATCCGCATGTTCCAGCCGACGAAGGGCAGCCGGAAGAGCTCGGCCTTCGACACCCACTTGAAGGGGCGGAAGAGGCCGTAGAGGACGAGGATGTCGAGGATGGAGAGGTGGTTCGCGACGACCACCGCCGGCCCGCGCCACGGGATCCGCGCGCGCCCCTCGACCCGCTGCCGCCAGAGCGGGTTGCACCAGACGTAGAGCTGGCCCCAGGCGCAGCCGTAGAGGTGCAGGGCGAGCCGGCGCCGGTCGAACGGCGCGGTCAGGAGGAAGAGGACCAGCGCCGGGACGAAGAGCACCGGCACCGACACCAGGAAGAAGAGCCAGTAGGCGGCCGAGAAGGCGAGGATCATCGGGGGCCATCCTCTCCGCGGCCCGGCGGCGACGCAAGGCGGCGGCGGCCGGGCTCGGAGCCGACGGCGCCGCGGACCGCGCCTACCGGACGGCGCGGATCGCGGCGAGGGCCTCGGCCACCAGCGCCGCCTCGTCGAGATCGCCGGCGAGGACCTTCACCCCCGGGGGGGGCGGCGCGCCGATCTCCTCGAGGTAGAGCTGGCGCTGGCGCCCGATGTCGCCCTGGGTGAACGGCGGCGCCAGGCGCGCCCCGAGCTCCGCGATCGCGATCGGCGGCGCGACGTCCACGAACAGGGTGAGGTCCGGGGCGAGCGCCCCGCCGGACGGGAGCCGGCGGGCGCGCGCCTCGAGCGCGTCCAGCTGCTCGCCGCGCCAGTCGTGCCCCTGCAGCCGGGCCGAGACCACCGACGAGAGCGTGAAGCTCTTGCAGAGGACCACCTTCCCCCGGGTGAGCGCCTCGTCCGCGACCGAGCAGACGCGGGCGCGGGAGGCGAGCTCGAAGAAGAAGTCGGGCATGAAGCGCCCGTAGCGCCAGGACGCGTCGAGCTCGCCCGCCCCCATGAGCCTCGCCCGGCCGCTGTCCGGGCTGTCGAACTCCACGACCTCGCTCCCCCCGGCGACCAGCGCCGCGCGGAGCCTGTCGACGAGCTGCACGAGGAGCCGGCCGGAGCCGTAGATCCCCTCCACCACCACGAAGGTGCCGCGTCTCATCGTTCCCCTCCTCCGCGTGGCCGGCGCCGGCGGCGCCGCCAGGCCGTCAGATGATGGCCG
>JAJXSQ010000327.1 GCA_021784495.1 Myxococcales bacterium
CGGGCCCCGGCGCCCGAGGCGGCCCGCCCCTCCGCGGCCGCGCCGGAGCCCGGCGCGCCGGAGGCCGTCCCGGAGCTCCCGCCGCCGCCGCCGGAGCTGCAGGAGGGGAACCTCGAGGACCTGCCGGCCCCGCGCCTCCTCGCCCTCGCCGCGCGGGCCGGGCTCGAGGGCCGGATCGATCTCGTCGGCGAGGTGCGGCGGTCGATCTGGTTCGAGGACGGGCGCGTGGTCGGGGCGCGGAGCGCCGCCCCGGGCGAGCGGATCGAGGAGCTGGCGCTCCGGCTCGGGCTGCTCACCCGCGAGCAGCACCGGCAGGTGGCCGACGCCGTCGCGGCGCTCTCGACCCGCCGCGTCGCGCTGCTCCTCGTCGAGCGCGGGTTGCTCCGGGCGGAGGAGCTCACCGCGCTCGTGCGCCGCCAGACCGAGGAGGTGATCTTCGGCGCCTTCGGCGCGGTCGGCCTCCGGTTCCGGTGGGCGCCGGAGCCGGTCCCGCCGGAGGAGCGGACCGCCCTCGACCGCCCCCCGCTCGCCCTGGCGCTCGAGGGGGTGCGCCGGCGCTGGCTCGCGCCGCGGGTCGAGGCGGTGCTCGGCGGCCCGGGGACCCTCCTCGCGCCGGCGCCGGCGGGCCCTCCGCCCGGCGAGCTCCGCCTCTCGCCGGGCGAGCTCCGCCTCCTCGCGCTCGCCGACGGCCTCCGGACGCTCGACGAGCTGGTGGCGTCGAGCCCGCTCGACCCGCTCTCCACGCGCCAGCTGCTCGCCGGCCTGGTGCTCGTGGGGGGGCTGATCGTGCGGGTGGTGGCGGCCGGACGCCCCACCGGCGAGGTGGCCGCGGCGATCCTGCGCGCCCGGCTCGAGGAGCGGCTCGACCAGGTCCGCCGCGCGGACTACTTCACGATCCTCGGGGTCGGCCGCCTGGCCACGCCCCACGAGGTCCGCGAGGCGGCGGCGCGCCTGCTCGCCGATCTCGACCCGGCCGGCCTGGCCTCCGGGAGCGCCGACGCCGGAGCGCGGGCCGCCGAGATCCGGGCGGTGGTCGCCGACGCCCGGGACGTCCTCACCGACGATCGGCTGCGGGGCGAGTACCTTCGCGCGCTCGGCGGGTGAGCGGGGCGGCGCCCGTGCGCGCCGCGAGCTTCCCGATTACCTGAAGGTCGTCTAGATTCGGGTGCGCCCCATGGTACGCGAGATCATCATCTGGCCGGATCCCATCCTGAAGCAGGTCGCCAGCCCCGTCGGCGCGGTGGACGGGCCGACGCGTCACCTCCTCGACGACATGGCCGAGACGATGTACGCGGCGGACGGCGTCGGGCTGGCCGCGCCCCAGATCGGGGTGCTGAAGCGGGTCATCGTCATCGACACCTCCCCCCGCCAGGAGGGGCAGTCGCTCCTCCACCTCGTCGATCCCCGCATCGTCCGGACCGAGGGGACGACCGTCTACTCCGAGGGCTGCCTGTCGATCCCCGGGGAGGCCGAGGACGTCGAGCGCGCCGCCAAGGTCTGGGTCCAGGCGCTGGGGCGCGACGGCCAGCCGTTCGAGCTCGAGTGCGAGGGGCTCCTCGCCATCGCCGTCCAGCACGAGTGCGACCACCTCGAGGGGACGCTCTTCGTCGATCACCTGTCGTCCCTCAAGCGCGAGCTGATCCGCCGGCGGATGAAGAAGCTCAAGGCGGAGCAGGCGGAGGAGAAGGCGGAGCAGGTCCGGGGCGCGCCCCACCACGAGTCGGCGCTGTAGCCGTGGCGACCGACGAGCGGTTCGACGCGGCCTACTACCGCCGCCACTACCGGAGCCGCGACCGGGTCCACACCGCGCGCGAGCTGGCGCGGCTGGCGAGCGGCGTCTGCGGGCTGGCCGGCTGGCTGGGGCTCGACCTCGCCTCGGTCCTCGACGTCGGCGCCGGGACGGGGGGCTGGGGCCGCTGGCTCCGGCGCCACCGGCCGACCGTCCGCTACCGCTCGGTCGACGTCTCCGCGCACGCCTGCCGGACCTGGGGCCACGAGCGGCGCGACATCTCGCGCTGGCGCGCCCGGGGTCGGTTCGACCTGGTGATCTGCCAGGGCGTCCTCCCCTACCTCGACGACCGGGCCGCGGCCCGCGCCGTGGCCAACCTCGCGGCGATGACCGGCGGGCTCCTCTACCTCGAGGCGATCACCCGCCGTGACCTCGCGACCGCCGTCGACCGCGAGCGGACCGACGTCGCGGTGCGGGGGCGGACCGGCGCCTGGTACCGCCGGCTCCTCGCGCGCCACTTCGTCCAGGTCGGCGCCGGGCTCTGGGCCTCGCGCCGCGCCGGCCTCGTCCTCTACGAGCTCGAGGCGGCGCCGCTCACTCGACGAGCCAGCGCAGGCCGATCTCCCCCTCGGCGTAGCGGAGCAGGTCGCGCGCCTGGTCGCGATCGGCCTCGACCAGGCCGGCGATCCAGAGCCGGAGCGAGTCCCCGAGCACGGCGCTGAGCCGCCCGCCCACCGCGTTGGACCAGCCCTGGGTCGGGACGAACTCGCCGTGCTCCCACCAGGCGAGCGCGGTCACCGGACCGAGGGCGCGGGTCACCTCGGGGCGGAGGGTCCAGAGGTAGGGCGCGATCGGCGCGGCCCCGTCCGGCCGCAGCCGGCCGACGGCCAGCAGGTCGAAGAAGCCGCTCCGGACCGGATTCCGGTCGTAGAGGAACCAGCTGCCGCCGAGGGTGAGGTCGGTGTCCTGGAGGACGGTGACGGTCGCCGCGGCGTGGAGCTCGAGCTGCCCGAGCGCGGCCGGCGGCTGCCGGAGGAGCGCGCGGAGCTGCGCCGAGCAGGCGTGGCGATCGCAGTAGCGCCCGAGCTGGGCCGCGCTCTCCGGCCCGGTGGAGCCCTGGATGGCGACCAGCGACTGCTGCCCCGCGTAGCGGGTCCCCTTCGCGTCGAGGTCGAGCCCGAGCGCCAGGGGGCGATCGGCGGCGGTGTCGTAGCCGCCGAGGAGCTCGGCGGTCTCGTCGGAGGTGTCGGACTCGACGAGGGCGTTGACCGGGTCGAGCCTCCCCGCCCGGGTCCGGCGATCCACCGGCGTGTCGAGCCGGAGGGTCGACATCGGCGAGAGCCCGGCGAGGAAACCGGCGGTCCAGCGATCGTCGGGGTGCCAGATGGGGCCGCCGTCGAAGGCGGTCACCACGCCGCCGCGGGCCCCGAGGTCCCGGCCGACGAGCGGCGCCGTGGCGCCGACCGAGGTGGTGATCGCGTCGACGTCGAGCTGCCAGCCCGGCGCGAGCCCGAGGGAGAGGGCGATCCAGTCGGTCACCTGGCTGGTCCGGGGGCCGTTCACCGCCTGGCTGGCCGAGCCGAACGAGAGCTCGTCGCTCGCGGTGACCGGGAGCCCGAGCGCGGCGGCGGAGGAGGGCGACCCGGGGTCGAGGGGGCCCGGCAGGTCGGGCCCGGCGCCGCGCGCGGCCCCGGGC
>JAJXSQ010000328.1 GCA_021784495.1 Myxococcales bacterium
CCGCGCTGCGCGCCGTCGGCCGGGCGCGGGTGCGAGCGCTCGAGCTCCCCGGCGGCGCCCGGCTCCGCTGCGACGCCGTGGCGGTCGTCGGCCCCCCCGCGCCCGCGACCGAGCTCGGCCGCCACCTCGGGGCGGCGGCGCGCCTCCTCCCGGGCGCCGGGGGCTTCGCCCTCGAGGTCGACGCCGCCGGGCGGACCGGGATCCCCGGGCTGCTCGCGGCGGGCGAGGTGACCGGGCCGATGGACGCGGGGGCGGCGGCCGAGGCCGGGCGCCGCGCCGGGGAGGCCGCCGGTGGGTAGGATCCTGGCCTGCGCCTGCGAGGACGTCGATCTCGCCGAGATCCGGCGCGCCGTCGAGGACGGCCACCGGGACCTCGAGTCGGTGAAGCGCGCGACCGGCCTCGGCACCGGCCCCTGCCAGGGCAAGAGCTGCCTGGCCCTCGCGGCGCGCGAGCTCCAGCGGCTCGGCGTCGACCCCGGCGCGCTCTCGCCCTTCACGGCGCGCCCGCCCCGCGAGCCGGTCCCGCTCGGCGCGCTCGCCGCGCTCGATCCGGAGCTCCTCCCGCGCGGCGACCGCGCGGCGCCGCCGGAGATCCTCCCGCCGCGCCCCGCCCCGGAGACCCTCCCCTCCCTCCCGGCGCGCGCCGAGGTGGTGATCGTCGGGGCCGGGATCTTCGGCCTCGCCCTCGCCTGGGAGCTCGCGCGCCGCGGCACGACCGACGTCCTGGTGCTCGACCAGGGCTACCTCGCCTACGGGGCGTCGGGGCGGAACGGCGGCGGCGTCCGGGCCCAGTGGTCCACCCCGGCCTTCGTCGCCCTCGCCCGCCGCTCCCTGGAGCTCTGCCGCGGCTTCGCCGCCGAGATGGGGGTGAACGTCTGGTTCCGGCCCGGCGGCTACCTCTTCCTGGCGCCGGACCGGGAGCAGGTCGCGCGGCTCGAGCGGAACGCGGCGCTCCACGCCCGGCTCGGCCTCCGCACCCGCCTCCTCGATCCGGCCGGCGCGCTCCGCGTGGCGCCCCGGCTCGACCCGTCGAGCTTCCTCGCCGCCGCCTACAACCCCGACGACGGCGTGGTCTTCCCCTGGCCGTTCCTCCAGGGCTACGCCGGGCGCGCCGGGGCGCTCGGCGTCCGGCTCCGGACGTTCACCCGGGTCACCGGGTTCGAGGTGAGCGGCGGCCGGATCGCGCGGGTGCTCACCGACCGAGGCGCGGTCCGCTGCGAGCTGGTGGTGAACGCCGCCGGCGCCTGGTCGAAGGAGGTGGCGGCGCTCGCCGGCGTGGCCGTCCCGAACCGGCCCGTCCGCCACGAGATCCTGGCGACCGAGTCGCTCGCCCCGTGGCTCGATCCGCTGGTCTCGCTCCTCGGGAGCGGCCTCTACCTCTCCCAGACGCAGCGCGGAGAGCTGGTCGGCGGGCTCGGCGACCCGGCGGAGCCGGAGGGGCTGGCGATGGGATCGAGCCTCCGCTTCCTGGCGCGCTTCGCCCGGGCGGCGCTCCGGATCGTCCCCGGCCTGGCCGCGGTGAAGGTCGTCCGGCAGTGGGCCGGCTGCTACGACGTGACCCCGGACAACGGCCCGATCCTGGGCCCGGCCGGCCCCGCGAACTTCCACCAGCTCCACGGCTTCGTGGGGCACGGCTTCATGATGGCGCCGGCGGTGGCCGAGCTCTACGCGGACTGGCTCTGCGGCCGGGGCCGCCACGAGCTCCTGGCGCGCTTCGCCCCCGACCGGTTCGCCCGGGGCGCGGCGGTGCCCGAGGACTTCGTCATCGGGTAGACTGACCCGATGCCACTCGGGACGACCATCGCCTTCCTCGGCGCCGGCAACATGGCCGAGGCCCTCGTGAAGGGGCTCCTCCGGGCCGGGATCGCCGCCCCGGCCGAGATCCTCTGCGCCGACCGGCTCGCCGAGCGCGGCCGGGAGCTGGTCGAGCGCCACGGGATCCGGTTCACGACGAGCAACCTCGAGGCGGCGCGGGAGGCGGGGATCGTCGTCCTCTCGGTGAAGCCGCAGGTCATGGACCGGCTCCTCGACGAGGTCGGGCCGGCCCTCGATCCCGGCAAGCTCGTCATCTCCATCGCCGCCGGCGTCCCCATCGCCGCCATCGAGCGCAAGGTGGGGCACGGCGTCCGGATCGTCCGCACGATGCCGAACACCCCGGCGCTCGTCGGCGCCGGCGCGACCGCCCTCTCCCCGGGGGAGCACGCGACCGAGGCGGACCTCGCGCAGGCCCGGGCGCTCTTCGAGGCGGTCGGGACGGTGACCGTGGTCGAGGAGCCCCTCCTCGACGCGGTGACCGGCCTCTCCGGCTCCGGGCCGGCCTACGTCTTCCTGATCATCGAGGCGCTCGCCGACGGCGGGGTGAAGGCCGGGCTGGCGCGGAAGCAGGCGCAGGACCTGGCGGCCCAGACCGTCATGGGCGCCGCCCGGCTGCTCCTCGAGACCGGCGAGCACCCCGGCCGGCTGAAGGACCAGGTGACCAGCCCCGGGGGGACCGCCATCGCCGGCCTCCACACGCTGGAGGCGGGCGGGCTGCGCACCACGCTCATGGACGCGGTCGAGGCGGCGACCGATCGCTCCCGCGAGCTGGGCCGGCGCTTCCTCGACGCCGAGCGCCCTCCCCGGCGCACCCACTGACGCGCGCCTTGTGCGCCGGGACCGCGCGTGCGAAACGGGAGGCATGCGCCGCCTCCTCGTCGCCCTCCTGCTGCTGGCCGCCGCCTGCACCCCGCGGATCGTCGTCCCCGACGCCGAGCGCGAGCGCGCCCGGGCCGAGCTCGCCGGGAAGCGCCGCTTCCTCCGGGTGGCGGTGTACGAGGCCCCGCTCTTCGGCGACGACGGGAAGCTCATGCTCCTCGCCGCCCCGCCCGGCGAGGTCGATCTCCTGCGGACCGCCGGCGGGGAGATCGTGCCGCCGCCGGCGCCGCTCCGCGTCCTCCCCCCGGGGACCCCGGTGGTCGTCGAGCAGGTCGAGTTCCCCACCGGGATGACCATCGCCCTGCGGGTGGTGACCACCCCGCGCTACCACCCGTGGGCCTACCTGCGGATCGCCGACGATCCCCGGCCGCACGTCGTCGTCCTCTCGCAGACCGACGCCACCGCCGACCAGGTGATCGCCGAGCTGGAGCAGGTCCTGACCAGCGACGATCCGACCGCCGCCTACCAGGCGCTCCCCGAGGACCAGCGGGCGGCCGTGCTCCGCAAGGGGCTCGTCGAGGGGATGGGCACCCGCGCGGTCGCCATGGCCTGGGGGCTCCCCGAGCGGATCCGGATGGACCGGCCGGCGGACACCGAGGTCTGGCGCTGGCCCGGGGATCAGCGGCGCGCCGAGTTCCTCGACGGGAAGCTGGTCCGCTGGGACCGGAAGCCCTGACCCGGCCGCGAGAGCGCGGCGGCGTGGACCCGCCCGGCCCGGAGCTGGGCC
>JAJXSQ010000329.1 GCA_021784495.1 Myxococcales bacterium
CCCGGGCGAGGGGGATCGTCGGGCCGGGCTCGACCGGGACCGCGAGCCGGGAGAGGAGCTCCTGCTCCTCGCGCCGGGCGGCCCGCTCGGCGCGGAAGCGGGCCAGCAGATCCCCCCGGGGGGGGGCGGCGCGGTCGGCGAGCCGCCGTCCCATGGCCGCGAGGAGCTGGCGGGCGTTGTGGAAGTCGCCGCGGTAGACGAGCGCCTCGCCGCGGCGCGCGCGGGCGAGCGCCTCGGCCGCGCGGGTCCGATCGCCGGCGGGGCCGGTCCTCGACGGGGTCGGGGCCTCGGGGGAGAGCCAGACCGCCGCCGAGGGGCTATGTAGAGGCGAGGATGTCACTGGACCGCGAGCTCCCGCTCGAGCCGCCGAGCGCCGCGAACCTCCCGTTCGTCGAGGAGCTCTACTACGGGTGGCTGCGCGATCCCACCTCCGTGGACGAGCGCTGGCAGGAGATCTTCGCCGGCCTCCCGCCGGCGGCCGGCGCGGCGCCGCCGCCGGTCCTCTCCCCGCCGCGGCGGGGCGCGGCGCCGGAGGCGGCCGGGGGCGCCTTCGCGGTCGGGGTCGAGCGGCTCGTCCTCCACCTCCGCGAGTTCGGCCACCTCCGGGCCCGCCTCGATCCCCTCGAGCTGCTCCGGCCGTCGGCGCCGGTCCCGCTCGACGCCTTCGGCCTCGCGGCCGGGGATCTCGATCGCCCGGTCCCGGACGGCGCCGGCGAGACGCTGCGGGCGCTCGTCGCCCGGCTGGAGGAGACCTACTGCCGGAGCCTCGGGGTCGAGCTCCAGCACCTCCACGATCCCGCGCTCCGCGGCTGGCTCGTCGAGCGGATGGAGCGGACCCGCAACCGGCTGACCCTCGCTCCGGAGGTGCGCCGGCGCCTCCTCCACGAGGTGATCCGCGGCGAGGCGCTGGAGCAGTACCTCGGCGCGCGCTTCCTCGGCGCCAAGCGCTTCTCGCTCGAGGGGGCGGAGGGGCTGCTGCCGCTGCTCGAGCTCCTCGTCGACCGCGCCACCGGCCACGGCGTGCGGAACCTGGTCCTCGGCCTCTCGCACCGCGGCCGGCTCAACGTGCTCGCCAACGTCATCGGCAAGCCCCTCGCCGAGATCTTCGCCGAGTTCCGCGACCAGGCGATCGTGAACGCGTCGGGCGGGGACGTGAAGTACCACCTCGGCCACTCGACCGACCGCGAGACCCCGGACGGCCTCCTCGTCCACCTCTCCCTCGCCTTCAACCCGAGCCACCTCGAGTGGGTGAACACGGTGGTGCAGGGGAGGGTCCGCGCCAAGCAGGACCGCTTCCGGGACGCCGAGCGCCAGCGCTCGCTGCCGGTGCTGGTGCACGGCGACGCCGCCTTCGCCGGCCAGGGGATCGTCGCCGAGGCGCTCCAGATGTCGCAGCTCGACGCCTACCGCGTCGGCGGCACGATCCACGTCGTGGTGAACAACCAGCTCGGCTTCACCACCTCGCCGCGGGACGGCCGCTCCACGACCTACGCCACCGACGTGGCGCGGATGCTCCAGATCCCGATCCTGCACGTGAACGGGGAGGACCTCGAGGCGATCGCCCAGGCGGTGCTCCTCGCGGTCGACGTGCGGCAGCGGTTCCGGCGGGACGTGGTGATCGACCTCTGGACCTACCGGCGCCACGGCCACAACGAGGGGGACGAGCCGGCCTTCACCCAGCCGGTGATGGCCCGGGCCATCGCCGCCCGGCCGACCTTCCGGGCGCGGCTCGCCGCCGAGCTCGTCGCCGAGGGGGCCGTCCGGGCCGACCAGGTCGAGGCGATGTCCCGCGGGTACCGGGAGACGCTCGACGAGGCCTACCAGGCGTCGGCCCGGCTCGCCGTCCGGGTCGGCGCCCAGCCGACCAGCGGCTTCTGGGAGGGGGTCCGCGGCGGGGCCATCCCGGTCGAGCAGCCGGCGACCGCGGTCTCCCCGGCCCGGCTGGCGCAGGTCGCGGCGGCGCTCACCGCGCTCCCCCCCGGCTTCCGCGTCCACCCGAAGCTCGAGCGGATCCTGGCCGCCCGCGCCGAGATGGGGGCGGGGCGACGACCGCTCGACTGGGGGATGGCCGAGGCGCTGGCCCTGGGGACCCTCGCCTGGGATGGGCGGCGCGTCCGGCTCGTCGGCCAGGACAGCCGGCGCGGCACCTTCAGCCACCGCCACGCCGTCCTCCTCGATCGCGAGACCGGGACCCCCTACGCCCCGCTGGAGCACCTGCGCGAGGGGCAGGGGACGGTCGAGGTGCGCGACAGCCTGCTCTCGGAGGCGGCGGCGCTCGGCTTCGAGTACGGCTACAGCCTGGAGATGCCCGACGCCCTGTGCATCTGGGAGGCGCAGTTCGGCGACTTCGTGAACGCCGCCCAGGTGATCGTCGATCAGTTCCTGGCCTCGGGCGAGATCAAGTGGAACCGGCTCTCGGGGCTGGTGCTGCTCCTCCCGCACGGGATGGAGGGGCAGGGGCCGGAGCACTCCTCCGCCCGCCTGGAGCGCTTCCTCCGGCTCTCGGTGGACGGCAACTGGCGGGTGGTGAACCTCACCACGCCGGCGCAACTCTTCCACGCCCTGCGCCGGCAGCTCGCCACCGAGCTCCGCAAGCCGCTCGTCGTCCTGTCGCCGAAGAGCCTCCTGCGCCACCCGGGGGCGGTCTCGCCGCTCGCCGAGCTCGCGGCGGGGCGGTTCCAGCCGCTGCTCGCCGACCCGGCGGCGCCCGATCCGGCGGCGGTGGAGCGGGTGGTCCTCTGCTCCGGCAAGCTCTACTACGACCTGGTCGCCGCCCGGGAGCTCGGCGGCGCGGGCCGGGTGGCCATCCTCCGGCTCGAGGAGCTCTACCCGCTCCCCGAGGAGGCGCTCGCCGCCGCGCTGGCCCGCTACCGGCCGGGCGCGGCGCTCCTCTGGGCGCAGGAGGAGCCGGTCAACATGGGGGCCGCCGACTACGTCGTCCGGACGGCCGGCCGCTGGCTCCCCCGGGGCGCCCGGCTCGCCGTCGTGGCCCGCCCGGCCTCGGCCAGCCCGGCGGTCGGATCGCACACCCGGCACGAGCTGGAGCAGGCGGCGCTGGTGCGGGAGGCGCTGGGCGATCCGGCGCCCACCGGGGCCCGGCCGGCGAAGGCGAGCGGAGAGGAGCGCTAGACCATGGCGATCGCGCTGGCGGTGCCGTCGCTCGGCGAGTCGATCCAGGAGGCGACCGTCGGCGCCTGGCTGAAGCGGGAGGGCGAGCGGGTGGCGGTCGACGAGCCGATCGTCGAGATCGAGAGCGAGAAGGCGACGGTGGCGCTGCCGGCCCCGGCGGCGGGGGTGCTGGTCCGGATCCTGCGGCGCAGCGGGGAGGTCGTCCGGATCGGCGAGGCGATCGGCGAGCTCGAGGAGACCGCCGGCGCGACCGCGCCGCCCGCGACCGCGCCGGGCGCCACGCCGCCGCCGC
>JAJXSQ010000330.1 GCA_021784495.1 Myxococcales bacterium
CCGGGGGCGAGGGGCCCGGCCCGGCGAGCGCGAGGGATCGGGCGTCCCCGCCGGGCGACGAGCCGGTGGGGCGCCAGGCGCCGGCGGGGATCGCCGGCGGCGCCCCGCCCCCGGGCCGCCCTCCCCCGCCCGACGCCCCTCCCCCGGGCACCGCGGTGCTCACCGTGGTGGTCCGCCCCTACGCGCAGCGCGCGCTCCTCGACGGCGTCGAGCGGGCCACCGGCCAGCAGGCGGTCCAGTTCGAGATCCGGCCGGGCGCGCCCCACACCATCCGCATCGAGCACGCCTGCTGCGCGCCGTTCGTGCGCGAGATGACGGCGGCCGACGCGGCGGCCATCGGGGAGCTCCGGATCTCCCTCGCGCCGCGGCCGGCGCGGCTGCGGGTCGAGGGGGATCCGGACGCGCGGATCTTCGTCGACGGCGCGCCGATCGGGACCGCCGCCGAGTCGCAGCGGGCGCCCATCGCCGTGCCGGTCCCCCCGGGCGGCGAGAGCCCGTACGAGGCGCCGGCCCGGATCCGGATCGAGCGGCGCGCCGGCCCGCCTCGCACCATCGACGTCCGGCTGCGCGCGGGCGCAGACCTGGTGGTCGCCGCCCCCTCGACGGAGCCCTCGCCGTGATCCCCCTCCTCCTCGCCCTGGTGCTCGCCGCCCCGCCCGAGCTGAAGCGCGCCCGCGATCGGTTCGAGTTCGGGGCCTACGCCGACGCCGCCGGGACCCTCCGGCAGCTCCTGTCGCGCAACCCGGCGCTCACCGAGCAGGAGGCGATCGAGGCCCACCGGATGCTCGGGATCGCGGAGTACCAGCTGGGCGACCTGGCGGCGGCGCGGGCCGCCTTCGTCGAGCTGCTCTCCGACGACCCCGACTACGCCCTCGACGCCTTCCTCGTCCCGCCGCCGATCGTCGAGTTCTTCGACCGGGTGAAGCGCGACCGGGAGCCGGAGCTGGCGCCCCTCCGCGAGCGGAAGCGCGCGCTCCGGGAGCAGCAGCGGCTGGCCGACGAGGCGCGCCAGAAGCTGCTCGCCGAGGAGCAGGCGCGCGCCGGCCCGCCGACCAAGATCATCCGGGTCCAGGAGCGGATCTACATGTTCAACTGGCTCCCCCTCGGCGCCGGGCAGTTCCAGAACGGCGAGGCGAGCAAGGGCACGGCGATCGCCGCCGGCGAGATCGCGATGGGGCTGGTGAACATCGGGGCGATCCTGGTCCACAACCAGATCGCCGACGACCGCACGCGCCTCTGCACCTCCAACCAGCCGGGCTGCTCCCGCCCCCCGTACTCCGACTCGGATCGCCTCCTCCTCGGCCGGATCGAGGCGGTGAAGTACGCCTCGGCGGCGCTCTTTTGGGGGCTGTACGCCTACGGCGTCATCGACGCCCACCTCCACTTCGTCCCGGTGGTCGAGACCGAGATCTCCCCCACCGGCAAGGCGACGGGCGCGAAGATCGGCCTGGAGTGGAGGTACTGACCGTGGCCACCCTCTTCCTCAAGGGACCGGGCGGCGCCGAGCGCCGGGTGGTGCTGGCGAAGCGGATCACCACCCTCGGGCGGGACCCGGAGAACGACGTGGCCGTCGCCGATCCGTCCCTCCCCCCGACGGCGCTCCACGTCCTCTCCGACGGCACCGACCACGACGTCGCCGCCCACGACGGCGTCGCGATGACGGTGAACGGCCGCCGGCGGTCGGTCTGGCGGCTCGCGGCCGGAGACCGGATCCGGGTCGGCGCCACCGAGATCCTCTTCGATCCCGCGCCGGCCGCCGGGCAGGCGGCGAGCGGGCCGGGGGACCGCGGGGCCGGCCAGCGGCTGGTGGCGCTCGGGACCCTGGTCCGCTTCTCGGAGCGGCTCCTCGCCGCCGTCGACCTCGCCCGCCTCCTCGACGAGCTCCTCGACGCCATCGTGGAGGTGACCCAGGCGGACAAGGGCTTCCTCCTCCTCCTCGAGGACGGCCAGGTGAACGTCCGGGCGGCGCGCAACGTCGCCCGGGAGACGATCGAGGGGGCGGTGGCCCGGGTCTCGGACTCGATCGTCCGGCGGGTCCTGGACACCGGCCGCCCGGTGGTCGTCGCCGACGCCCTCCACGACGCCGACTGGTCCGGCTCCTCCTCGGTGGTGAACCTGAAGCTCTGCTCGGTCATGTGCGCCCCGCTCATGCAGCGCGGCGAGGTCTTCGGGGTCATCTACCTCGGCAACGACAGCGTGGTGTCCCTCTTCGACGAGCGCGCGCTCGAGCCGCTCACCGTCTTCACCGCCCAGGCGTCGCTCCTCGTCCAGAACGCGATGCTGCTCGACGCGCTCCGCCGCGAGAACGTCTCGCTCCGCGAGGCGGTGGCGGCGCGCCAGTACGGGGACCTCGTCGGCTCCGGGGCCTCGATGCGCGAGGTCTTCCGGCGGATCGAGAAGGTCGCCTCGACCGACATCTCGGTGCTGATCACCGGCGAGACGGGGACCGGCAAGGAGCTGGTCGCGCGGGAGCTCCACCGGCGCTCGGCCCGCGCCGCCGGCCCCTTCGTCGCGGTGAACTGCGGGGCCATCCCCGAGAGCCTGCTCGAGTCGGAGCTCTTCGGCCACGTGAAGGGGGCCTTCACCGGCGCGAGCGCGAGCCGGGTGGGGCGCTTCCAGGCCGCCAGCGGCGGCACCCTCTTCCTGGACGAGATCGGCGAGATGCCGCCCGCGCTCCAGGTGAAGATCCTCCGCGCCCTCCAGGAGCGGACGGTCACCCGGGTCGGGGAGAGCCGCCCCGAGCCGGTCGACATCCGCGTGGTGGCGGCCACCCACCGGGTCCTCGAGGAGGAGATCCGGCGGGGGACCTTCCGAGAGGACCTCTTCTACCGGCTCAACGTGGTGGCGATCCAGCTGCCGCCCCTGCGCGAGCGGGGGGACGACGTGACCGTCCTGGCCCGCTACCTCCTCCAGAAGACCGCGCGCGAGTTCGGGGCCCGGGCCCGGAGCTTCACCCCGGAGGCGCTCGCCGCGCTGAAGGCGTACGCCTGGCCGGGGAACGTCCGGGAGCTGGAGAACCGGGTGAAGAAGGCGGTGGTCCTCGCCGAGCGGGCCACGGTCGGCGTCGAGGACCTGGACCTGCGGCCGGAGGCCCTGGCGCCGGTCGCGGCGCTGGCGCAGGCGACCCGCGAGTTCCAGCGGCGCTACGTGAACGAGATCCTGGAGCGGAACGGCGGGAACCGGACCAAGACCGCGAAGGACCTCGGCGTCGACCCGCGCACCATCTTCCGCCACCTCGAGCGGATGGAGGCGGAGCGGCTCGGGATCCCGCCGCCCGAGGAGGGAGAGCCGTGATCCCGCGCACCCCCGCGGCGCTCGCCGCCGCCGTCGCCGTCGCGGCCGCGCTGGCCGGCTGCCCGCTCCCGCAGGCCCTGCCCGAGTACCCGAAGAACGCGCCGGTCCTGCGCGAGGCCTGGAGC
>JAJXSQ010000331.1 GCA_021784495.1 Myxococcales bacterium
GGAGGGTCCCCGGCGCCGGCGCGGCGAGGCCCGGCGGTCCGATCAGCCCGGCGCCGACGCTCCGCTCGACGACCAGGAGCGGGCGGGAGAGGAGCTCCTGTCGCGACAGGGCGCGCTCGGCGCCGGCCACCGCCGCGAGCGGCTCGACCACCTCGCGCTGCGGGCCGACCATGACCACGCGGACCCCGACCCGCGCCGCGCTGGCGGCGGCGGTCAGGGCGCCGCCCCAGGTGCCGTCCGGCGCGGCCGGGAGCAGGAGGACGACGACGTGCGGGGCGACGACCCGCATGATCGCCTCGAGCTCCGACGGCCCCGGCAGGCAGAACACGGCGAAGCCGGACCGCTCGAGGTGGAGGTGAAGGGCGATCGAGGCGTCGGCGTCCGAACCCACCACCAGGACGCGCGACGCCATGGTGGCGCCGGCCGTGGTCACGCGCCGCGGCCCCCGGTCTCGATCAGGATCCGCCGCTCGAGATCGGCGCGGTTGGTGGCGTTGCCGAGCGCGGTGTCGAGCGAGATCCGCTTCTGCTCGTGGAGCCGGTAGAGGTACTGGTCGAAGCTGTGCATCCCCAGGTCCTGGCCGGCGTTCTCCATGTAGCCCCGCAGGTCCTCCATCTTCGCGCCGCTCCGGATCAGCTCGCGGACGGTGGAGGTGTCGAGGAGCGCCTCGACGGCCGGGATGAGGCCGCTCGCGTCGGCGCGCATCAGGAGCCGCAGCGCGATCACCGCCTTGAGGTTGTCGGCGAGCCGCGCGCGCACGGCGTCCTGCTCGTCGGCGGGGAAGAGGCCGACGAGGCGGCCGATGGCGCGCGGCGCGTCGGGGGTGTGGAGCGAGGTGATCACCAGGTGGCCGGTCTCCGCGGCCTTGAGGCAGATGTCGGCCGACTCGCGGTCGCGGAGCTCGCCGACCATGATGATGTCCGGATCCTGGCGGAGCGCCGCCCGGAGGGCGTCGGAGTAGCTGGCGGTGTCCGGGCCCACCTCGCGCTGGATGACGAGCCCCTTGCCGCCGGCGAAGAGAAACTCGATGGGGTCCTCCACGGTCACCACGTGGAGCCGCTCCTGCTGGATGATCCGGTGGATGATCGCGGCGATGGTCGTCGACTTCCCGTTGCCGGTCGCGCCGGTGACGATGATCAGGCCGCGCCGCGCCTCGGAGATCGTCCGGATCACCGGGGGCAGGTTGAGCGGCTCGAAGTCGGGGACCGCGAAGGGGATGGTGCGCATCACCGCGCCCCAGGTCCCGCGCTGCTTGAAGACGCTGGCGCGGAAGCGCGAGACGCCGGGGAGCGAGTAGCTCCGGTCGGCCTCGCGGAAGTCGAGCGGCGCGAAGCCCGACCCCGGCGCCTGGAGCACGAAGGTGGCGATCGCCTCGGTGTCCGCCTGGGTGAGCGGCGGGTACTTCGCGGCGAGGAGCTCGCGGTAGACCCGGTAGGTCGGCGGGTATCCGACCTCGAAGTGGACGTCGCTCGCCTGTCGCTTCACGGCGAGTTGCAGGAACGAGTGGAACATCTCCTCGGTCAGCGCGCCGGTGCCTTCCATACGTAGCGCCGAGTCTAGACGACCCGCGGTGATTCGGGAACTCCGCGGCGCAGGCGGAGGAGGCGAGGGGCCGCCCGGTCTCCCGGGCAGCCCCTCCGGCTCCGGCGCTCGCGCGCCCCTTCGGTCTCCCGCCGCGCCTTGCTCAGGCGCGGACGGGTGGGGGGAGTCGAAGCTCTGGCCTGGCTTCGGCTTGGACGTACGACGGGAGGTGGGCCTCGCGACTCGAGCGTTGGGACTGGAGCTTCGTCATGGCGAGGTCCGTGACCAGCCTCCGGCGGGACTCGAGGGGGTACCATTCAATCGGCGTGCCCGCGGCGGCGGTCGTCCAGGCTGGGCCGAACCCCCCGGACTCACGCGCTCCCCGGGGTCGGCGCGCCGCGCCGGCGCCGGGGTGGAGGGATCGCCGGGTGCCGCCGGACCTGGCCGCGGCGACCCGGGCGCCGATCCCGGACCGCCCGCCGGGCGCGCCGTCCGCTATCGTGTCCGCATGTTCGCCTCGATCGACGGGGTCGCGGCGGCGCTCGACGGCGCCGGCTACCTGGCGTCGCGGGAGACCGCGGTCACGGTCTTCCTCGCCGATCGCCTGGAGCGCCCGCTGCTCGTGGAGGGGCCGGCCGGCGCCGGGAAGACGGAGCTCGCCCTGGCGCTGGCGCGGGCCACCGGGAGGGAGCTCATCCGGCTGCAGTGCTACGAGGGGCTCGACGAGGGCCGGGCCCTCTACGAGTGGGAGTACGCGAAGCAGCTCCTCTACACCCAGCTGCTGCGGGATCGGATGGGCGCCGCGCTCGGGGCGGCGGCGACGCTCGCCGAGGCGGTCGACCGGATCGCCGCCGAGGGGAACGTCTTCTTCAGCGAGCGCTTCCTCCTCCCCCGCCCCATCCTGCGGGCGATCACCTCCGAGCGCCCGGCGCTCCTGCTCGTCGACGAGCTCGACAAGGCCGATCCGGAGCTCGAGGCCTTCCTGCTCGAGGTGCTCTCCGGCTGGTCGGTGACCGTGCCGGAGATCGGGACCATCGCGGCCCGCCTCGTCCCGCGGGTGGTCCTCACCTCGAACGCGAGCCGGGAGCTCTCGGACGCGCTGCGCCGGCGCTGCCTCCACCTCCACCTCGATCACCCGCCGCCGGAGCGGGAGCTCGCCATCCTGCGGCGGCGCGCCCCGGAGGCCTCCGAGGCGCTCGCCCGCCAGGTCGTCGCCGCGGTCGGGCGCCTGCGGGCGCTCGACCTCCGCCAGGCGCCCTCGGTCGCCGAGGCGATCGACTGGGCCCGCGCGCTCTGCCTCCTCGGGGCGGAGGTGCTGGACGCGGCCGCCGTCGCCGAGACCCTCCAGGTCGTCCTGAAGCACGAGGAGGACGCCCGGCGCGTCCGGGCCCGGCCCTCCCAGATCCTGGGGTAGGATCCCGCGGCATGGCGCCGAGGCGGATCCTGATCGTCGAGCCGGACGGGCCCCTCGCCCTGTCGATCGCGGCGCTCTTCCGCGACGCCGGGCTGTCGGCCGCGGTCGCGGCGAGCGCGGGGGAGGCGGAGCTGGAGATCGCCCTGCGCCGCCCGGACCTGCTCGTCGTCCGCGCCGAGCTCCCCGACCTGTCCGGCTTCTCGCTCTGCGCCCACCTCCGCCACGACCGGGTCACCGCCCGGCTGCCGATCGTCCTTTACAGCTCGGAGACCGGCCCGGCGTCGCTCGCCGATCACGCCCGGACCCCGTGGGCGGCGAGCGGGTACCTCGCGATGCCGCTCGACACCGCCGCCCTCGCCGCGATGAGCCGGCGGCTGCTCGCCGCGGCCGAGCCGGTCGAGCTCGTCGACGACGCCGACGTGCTCCCGATCGCGGACGCGGGGGCGCCGGCAGTCGCCCCCGGGGAGGGCCCGCCCGCGCCC
>JAJXSQ010000332.1 GCA_021784495.1 Myxococcales bacterium
TCCCCCGCGTCCGCCGCCTGCCGCCCGCGCCCCCGGCCACGCCGGCCGGCCCCCGCGACGTCCTCCTCGGGCTCGACATCGGCTCGACCGGCTCCAAGGCGGTCGCGCTCGACCTGGAGCGGCGCGAGCCGCTCTGGGACGGCTACCTCCGGACCGACGGCGATCCGGTCGGCGCCGCCCAGGCGCTGGTCCGCGCCTTCCTCGCCGGGCCGGCCGCCGCGCACCGGGTCCGCGGCTTCGGCGTCACCGGCTCGGGGCGGGAGATCGTCGGCTCGCTCCTCTCCTCCTGCCACGGCCCGGGCGCGGTCCACGTGCTGAACGAGATCGCCGCCCACGCGGCCGGCGCGGTCCACCTCGAGCCGCGGGTCGACACCATCTTCGAGATCGGGGGCCAGGACGCGAAGTACATCCGGCTCGCCGGCGGGCGGGTGGTCGACGCCGCCATGAACGAGGCCTGCTCCGCCGGCACCGGCTCCTTCATCGAGGAGCTCGGCCGGCGGTTCGCCGGCGTCGAGCGGGTCGAGGCGCTCGGCGCCGAGGCGCTCGCGGCGCCGGAGGGGGTCGCGCTCGGGCAGCACTGCTCCATCTTCATGGCCGAGATCGTCGACGAGGCGGTCGCCGGCGGCGTCCCCCGCGACCGGATCCTCTCCGGCCTGCACGACTCGGTGATCGCCAACTACCTGAACCGGGTGAAGGGGAGCCGGTCGGTCGGCCAGGTGATCTTCTGCCAGGGGATGCCCTTCGCCTCGGACGCGCTGGCCGCCGCGGTGGCGCGCCAGACCGGCGCCGAGGTGATCGTGCCGCCGAGCCCGGGCCTCATGGGCGCGCTCGGCATCGCCCTGCTCGCCGCCGACGCCCTCGCCGCCGCGCCCGCCGGCGCCGGCGCGGACCCCCACCCCCCGGCCGATCTCCAGCTCCTCCTCGGCGCCCGGGTGGAGCGGCGCGACCAGTTCGTCTGCGCCTCGACGAGCGGCTGCGGCGGGGCCGGCAACCGCTGCCGGATCGACCGGCTCGGGACGCTGGTGGGCGGCGAGTCGCGCCGCTTCACCTGGGGCGGCGCCTGCTCCCTCTGGGACCGGGGGACGCGGCGCGCCCACCTCCCCGACCTCGCTCCCGACCCGTTCCGGGAGCGGCGCGAGCTGGTGGCGGCGCTCGTCGAGCGCGTCGGGGCCCGGCGCGGCCGGCCGCTGGTGGCCATGGCCGACGAGCTCCAGCTGAAGGGGCTCCTCCCCTTCTTCGCCACCTACCTCCACGCCCTCGGCCTCGACGTGGCGGTGGCGACCGGCGCCGGCCGCGAGGCGCTCCGGCGGGGGATCGAGGGCGGCTCGGTCCCCTTCTGCGCGCCGATGCAGCAGTACCACGGGCTGGTCGCCGAGCTCGCCGACGCCCGCCCCGACCACCTCTTCGTCCCGATGATCCGCGAGGTGCAGCGGGTCGCCGCCGAGCGGGCCTCCTGGACCTGCCCGGTGGTGCAGGGCGCGCCGGACGTGCTCGCGGGCGACCTGCCGCCGGAGGCGGCGGCGCGGCTCCTCGCCCCGACCATCGACCTCGGCCCGGGGCGGCTCGACGCCCCGGTCTTCCTCGACGCCTGCCGCGACCTGGCCGCGCGCGTCGGCGTGACCGGCGGCGCGACCTGGCGCGCCGCCTGGGCCGAGGCCCGCGCCGCCCAGGAGCGCTTCGACGCCGCGCTCCTCGACGCCGGGCGGCGCGCGCTCGACTACTGCGCGGCGAACGGCGTCACCCCGGTGGTGGTGCTCGGCCGCCCCTACACCATCCACAACGACGTCCTCAACTCGAACGTCCCGGCCATCCTGCGCGAGCAGGGGGCCGTCGCCGTCCCGCTCGACTGCCTGCCGGTCCCGGCGGAGGCGCCGCTCTTCGACGACGTCTTCTGGGGCCACGCCCGCCGGATCCTGCGGGCCGGCTGGCACGTCCGGCGGACCCCCGGGCTGCAGGCCCTCTTCTGCTCCAACTACGCCTGCGGACCGGACAGCTTCACCGTCCACACCCTCGCCTGGCTCATGGAGGGGAAGCCCTTCGCGGTGATCGAGACCGACGGCCACGCCGGCGACGCCGGCACGCGGACCCGGGTCGAGGCCTACCTCCACTGCGTGCGGGAGGAGACGCGGTCCCCGCGCGGCGCGCCGCCGGCCGACGCCGCGCGCCTCGACGTCCCGACCCAGACCATCGGGGCGATCGCGGCCAGCGGCGCCCGGGTCCTGGTCCCGCCGATGGGGCCGGAGTCGGAGGCCCTCGCGGCGGCGCTCCGCGGCCGGTCGATCCCCGCCGAGGTGCTGCCCCGCCCCACGCGCGACACGCTCCGCCTCGGGCGGCGCCACACCTCCGGGAAGGAGTGCCTCCCGCTCACCATCACGCTCGGGAGCGTCCTGGAGCGGCTCGAGGCGGCGCGCGCCGGGGCCGAGCGGTTCGTCTTCTTCATGCCCGGCTCCGACGGGCCGTGCCGCTTCGGCGCCTACCGCCAGCTCCACCACCTGATCCTCGACCGGCTCGGCTGGGGGCCGCGGGTCGCGATCTGGTCGCCGCCGTTCGGCGACTACTTCGCCGGCCTGCCGCCCGGCTTCGCGGCGATCGTCTACACCGGGTTCTGCGCCCTCGGCGTCCTCGAGGAGGCGCTGCACGACGTCCGGCCGGTGGAGGCGCGGCCGGGCGCGGCCGACGCCATCCACCGCCGGGCGCTGCGGGCCGTCTCGGCCCGGATCGAGGCGGCGGTCGCCGGCGACCTCGGCGGCGCCGCGGTGCTCTTCGAGGCGGCCGGCGGGCGGGGCTGGGGCATCCCGGCGATCGTGGCCGAGGCCGCGGCGGCGCTGGCGGCGGTCCGGACGGCGCGGGAGGTGCCGAACGTCCTGGTGACCGGCGAGATCTACGTCCGCTGCGACCCCTTCGCCAACGACGAGGTGGCGCGCCAGCTCGAGCGGCGCGGGCTGCGGACCCGGCTCGAGCCGGTCTCCGAGTTCCTCGCCTACTCCGACTGGATCGCCTGGAAGCGCGGCTGGAAGCGGGGGCTGGCGGCGCGGCTCGACCGCTGGGTCCGCCACCGCCTCCTCCACCTGTGCCACGCCGCCGCCGCGGGCGCGCTCCCCCTGCCGCCGCCGCCGCCGATCGAGGAAGCGGTCGAGGCGGCGCGCGGCTACGTGCGCCCGGAGCTCGAGGTCGAGACCCTCCTCACCATCGGCGTGCCGGTGCGCGCCTGGCGCCGCGGGGAGATCGACGCGGTGGTGAGCGTCGGCCCGCTCGAGTGCATGCCGAACAAGCTGGCCGAGGCCCACCTGGTCCACGCCCGCGAGCGCGAGGGGCTCCCCTCCCTCACCCTGTCGCTCAACGGCGACCCGGTCGATCCCGAGCTCCTCGACGCCTTCGCCTTCGAGGTCCGGCGCCGGTTCGAGGGGCGTCGC
>JAJXSQ010000333.1 GCA_021784495.1 Myxococcales bacterium
ACGCCCGCCGCGCCGGGGGTGCCGGCGGGCGGGCGTCGGGTGCGGCGGCAGGGAGGGCTGGCTACTTCTTGCCCTTCTTGTTGAACGTGTCCTTGAGGGCCTTCGCCGGGGTGAGCTTCACCACGGTCTTGGCCGGGATCTTGATCTGCTCGCCGGTGGCCGGGTTGCGGCCGATGCGGGCCTTCCGATCGACGAGCTTGACGGCCCCGAGACCGCCGAGGGGGATCTTCCCCTCGGCCTTGAGCCGCTTCATCACCACTTCCTCGACCGCCGTGAAGACCGCCTTGGCCTGCACCTTGGAGACGTTGGCCGCCTCGGCGACCGCCTGGAAGAACTGGGCCTGCGTCATGTCGGAGCACCCTCCTGACCGCCGCTGTTCGTGGGTGTGGCAGGGCGGCGAGTGGCCGACGTGATATCGCTTCCAGATCGGTCCGTCAACTTCGCGACCTCACGATCGGCCCGGAAAACTGGGCCTTTCGCGCCGATCGGGGCGCGCGGAGCCCGCCGCGCCCGCCGCCTCGAATTCACTTCCGGTTGATGAAGGCCGCCAGGATCTCGAAGACGATGAGGCCGATGATCGCCAGCTCGAGGAGCTCGGCGCGGGAGGTGTCGGCGGCGTCGCCGGTGAGGCCGTTCACCTCGGCGAGGAGCTTCTGCTTGCGGAGGACCGTCTCCTGCCAGGCCGGGAGCCGGAAGCGGCGCACCGCCCCCTGGTAGAGGCGCGCCAGGTAGAAGTCGCCGACGATCTTCACCGCGTTCTCCAGCCGCTCGATCATCTCGGAGAGCTCGACCAGGAGCGCCGCCGTGCCGCGCTGGAGCTTGCGGTACTTGCGGGTGAGGACGTGGGTGAGCGGGCTGCCGCCCGCCTCGAGCTCGTCGTAGAGCCGGTGCAGCTCGCGGTCGAGGAGGGCGTCGTAGTAGCGGAGCTCGAGGAGGTGGGCGGTGGCGAACTCGAGGAGGTCGGGGACGTCGTCCACCCCCGACGGCTCGAGGACCAGCGCGCAGTTCCAGTGGATCACCGCGAGGTCGGTCTCGAGGTAGCTGAAGTGGTGCGAGAGGACGTCCTCCCGCTCCTCCGGCGAGAGCGGGATCGCCCCGGCCTCGCCGAGCAGGAGGGGCGCCACCGGCGGAGCCGCGAGCAGGTCCGCGGCGCGCGCCGCTCCCCCCTCGAGCCGGCGCAGCAGGAAGACCTGGTAGGTCTCGAGCCCCTCCCAGGCGTGCGGCCGCTCGAGCGCCGGGCCGAGCGCCCGCGCGACCTCCTCGGCGTCTCGCCGCGCCGAGAGGTCGAGCGCGGTCGACGGCCCGGCGACGAGCCGCTCCGCCACCGGGAGGAGGGCGTCGAGGGGAGTCCCGGGCGCGATGTCGATCGCGTAGCGGACGCTCACCACGCCGTAGTCGTAGACGTGGGCCGAGCCCTCCGCGTGGTGCGGGCCGCCCGGCAGGTCCACCTCCCTCCCCCCCAGGGCGAGCTGGAGGGGCGGGCGGGGGAACTCGAGCGCCGTCGCGCTCTGCGCCCCCTCCATGGCGAGGCGCGCCGACGGGAGCGCGGCGAGCGCCTCGGCGCGGTGGAGGTCGACGGCGTCGGCGACGTCGAAGAGCCGGTAGACGAGGATCCTCCCCTCGGCCACGATCGGGATCCCCCCGCCGGCCGGCGGCGCCGGCCGCGAGGCTCCCTGGGCGCTCGAGGCTGCAGCTGCCTGGGCCATCGATCCCGGAGTCTACCGGCGGAGGCGGCGACCGGCGGCGGGCCGAAGGGCCTGTGGTCAACGGTGCGTTGCACCCCTCGAGGGTCGTTGTCACGGATCGGTCGACCACCGACCTAAGGAATACACCCCGAGGTCGAGCTCCATGTTCTCGGAAGTCCTCAACCCCCGGCGCGCGCCGCGCGTCCTCCACCGCTGCGAGGTGGAGGTCCGCGATCGCTTCGCCTCCTGGACGGCGGAGTCGGAGGATCTGGGGCCTCGGGGCTGCCAGCTCGTCACCCCCCGGATCGCCGCGCCGGGGCGGGCGCTGAAGCTCCAGTTCCGGTGCCTGGCGATCGGGAAGGTCATCCGGGCGACCGGCCAGGTCGTCTGGTCCCGGGCGACCGAGCCGTGCCGCATGGGCATCCAGTTCGACCCGACCGAGACCGATCCCGGCTGGTTCGCGCGGCTGGTCGAGGCCGATCCGTTCGCGGCGGAGGCCGCGACCCGGCTGCCAGACCGGCTCCCGCGCTCGACCGAGCTCTTCCTCGGCCGGCCCCCCAGGCTGCTCGCCGACTTCTCGGCGGAGGAGGTGGCGGTCCTCCGGCGGATCGGCCCGGGGATCACCCTCGAGGCGCTCGCCGCCGGGCTCGGCTCCTCGTTCGAGCGCGTCCGGGGAGCGGTCTTCTCCCTCCTCGCGCGGCGGCTGCTCGTCCGGGCACGCGCCGACGCCATCGCGGCCGAGGCGTGGGCCGGCCTGCTCCGCTCGGCCGAGGGGTCGCTCGCGGCGGAGGGGATCCGGCTCCCCGGCCCGACCACGGGGGCCGAGGGCGCGAGCGGTCGCTCCGCCGCGGCGCAGGCGCTCTTCGACGAGGGGATCGCCCACCTGACGGGTGGCCGGCTCGAGGTGGCGGTGGCGCGGCTGCGGGAGGCCCGGTCGCTCGCGCCCCACGACGCGATGATCGCCGGCGCGCTCCAGCGGCTCGCGCCATGGACCTCCGCAGGGGCAGCGCCCGCGCCGGTCGCCGGCGTGCCCGCGGCCCGGCGGCGATGAGGAGCGGTCCCGGCGGGTCCAAAGCCCCCTCGCCCGCCTGGAGACAATGCGCGGACCAGCCCCAGGCGGGTGCTTTATTGCCTTTCCGCTCGATGCAAGCCTGAATGGCCGCGGTGCGGTACGGCGCGGCGCGGCGTCGCGCTGAGGACCTGACCGGATCGCGAACAGTGGTGATGCCGCGGTCGCAATTTCTCGCGGCCCCGAGGGAGTGGGGGAACATGACGAGGATCATCTGGACGATGGCCGCGGTGGCGCTCCTCGGAGGCACCGCCTGCGGCTCGCGGGACGACTCCTGCAAGGCGCCCCTCCAGATCTGTGCGGGCGTCTGCACCGACCCCGCCTCCGACCTCGCCAACTGCGGCACCTGCGGCAACGCCTGCCCAGCCGGCGACGTCTGCTCCGCGGGCACCTGCGCCCTCTCCTGCCAGACCGGCACCACCGACTGCGCCGGCTCCTGCTCGAACCTCTCCTCCGACCGCGCCAACTGCGGCGCCTGCGGCAACGCCTGCCCAGCCGGCGACGTCTGCTCCGCGGGCACCTGCGCCCTCTCCTGCCAGGCCGGCCTCACCGACTGCGCCGGCTCCTGCTCGAACCTCTCCTCCGATCGCGCCAACTGCGGCGCCTGCGGCAACGCCTGCCCCGCCGGCGACGTCTGCTCCGCGGGCGCCTGCGCCCT
>JAJXSQ010000334.1 GCA_021784495.1 Myxococcales bacterium
TCGACCTGGTCCCCATCGAGATCGCTGGCCCTCGACGACGCGATCCGCAGCGCCATGGACCTCATCGACGCCGAGGATGCCGCAGGCTGGTCCGCGCACTGTGGGTACTCCCGCGGTCAGCTCAAGTGATCAGCGCTGTCTGGCCTGTCCCCAAAGGGCCGCCCCTTGGAGTGGATTGTTGACTTACGGTCCGCGATGGCATCATTTCATCGCTGAGATCAGGAGTGGTGTTCGGCCTCGGGGGGGGGGCGAATGAAGAAGCTAGCTGTGCTCGCCGTCGCGACGCTCGCGCTGGCGGCGTGCGGCGGCAGCGCCTCCGATCCATGCGGCGGGTTCACGCTCTTCCAGAACTGGGCCGCCGATTTGTGGCTCGTCTTGCCGCCGGCGGCGGCCTCGGCGGCGCCGACCGACACGCTCGACCTCGCGGGCCACGGATTCGGACTCCAGACCATCGCCTATGGCCCGTGCACCTACACGGCCGACATAGAGAGCGACGGGAGCCACGGTACCTGCTCGGGCACCATCGTGATGTCGACTGCGAGCTCGAGCGCTTGCCCGGCGGTCCATGCAACGTACTTGGTGGACCCTGCGAACGAGGACCTGACGATCCAGACGATCGGGGGCGTCGAGGGCTTCGTCGTCACCCCCTGAGTCTTCGCTCGAGGGTGGCGGCCGCTTCGTCCGCTCCGCCTCGACCGCGCGGTGGGTCAGGTCCGGCGGTGCTTGAGCGCCGGGAGCTCCTGGCGGACCCGCTCCAGCCGCGCGCGGTCGAAGGGGGCGACGCAGACCCCCTCGCCGTCCGGGCAGCGCGCCAGCACGACGCCCCAGGGATCGACCACCATCGCGTTGCCGAAGGTCTGCCGGCTGCCGCCGTGGCGGCCGACCTGGGCCGGGGCGAGGACGTAGGCCAGGTTCTCGATGGCCCGCGCCCGGACCAGGACCTCCCAGTGGTCCTTGCCGGTGAAGAGGGTGAAGGCGGCGGGGATGGTGAGGATCTGGGCGCCGAGGTCGGAGAGCTTCCGGTAGAGCTCGGGGAAGCGCAGGTCGTAGCAGATGGTGAGGCCGATCCGGCCGAGCGCCGTCGGGGCGACCACCGCGGCGTCGCCCGGGGCCACCACCTCCGACTCGGCGTAGCGGGTGCCGTCGGGGATCTCGACGTCGAAGAGGTGGATCTTCCGGTAGGTGGCGACGACGGCGCCGTCGTCGGCGATCAGGACGCTGGTGTTGGCCGTCCGCCGCGGATCGTCGATCCGCTCGGCGATCGAGCCGGCGACGACGAAGATCCCGCGCCGCCGCGCCAGCTCCCGCAGCGCGCCGATGGTCGGGCCGTCGATCGGCTCGGCGCCGGCGTACCGCCCCGCCTCGGGGCCCATGTAGGCGAAGTTCTCCGGGAGGCCGACGAGCCGCGCCCCGCGGTCGGCCGCCTCGCCGACCAGCCGGAGCGCGACCTCGAGGTTCCGGTCGCGATCCGCGGTCGAGGTCATCTGCACCGCGCCGACGAGGAAGGTGGTCGGGGCCATCCGATCTCTCTAGCATGGCCGCCCGGGCCGGGGGATCGCGTAGACTGCCTCCCCGATGAACCGCTTCTTCACCACCCACCAGGCCGCGCGCCTGCTCGGGGTGTCGCTCCCCACGGTCGTCAACTGGATCGAGGCGCGCAGCCTCCGGTGCCACCGGACCCCGGGCGGCCACCGCCGTATCGCCCGCGAGGACCTGGCGGCCTTCATGCTCCGCCACGGGATGCCGGTCCCGGAGGAGCTGGCCGACGCGGCGCCGCCGCGGCGCACCGCGCTGATCATCGGGGAGCTCGGGCCGCTCCGCGAGGGGACGGTCCGCCAGCTCGCGGCGCTCGGCTGGGCGGTCGAGGTCGCCTCGCCCGGGTTCGCCGCCGGCGCCGCCCTCGCCCGCTTCCGGCCGCACCTCGCCGTCCTCCTCGCCCCGGGGCCGGACGGGGGCGAGACGCTCCGCGCGCTCCGCTCCGATCGCGAGGCGGGCGCGACGCCGGTGGTGGCGATCGGCCTCCCGGCCTGGGGGGAGGCGCTGCGCGCCGCGGGGGCGACCGCCGTCCTCGCGCACCCCGCGACGCTGGAGGCGCTCCACGAGGCGGCCCGGTCGGTCGTCGAGCCGCTGCCCGAGGCGCGCGGCGCGGGGGGGCGGGCCCGGGACCTCCGCGGGGGCCGCCGGCCGCTCGATTGAAGCCTCCCCGGCGCGCCGTTAGGATCGTCCGGTGAGCCCTCGCGCGCCCCGGCTGCTCCTCACCGCCCTCGCCGCCGCCGCCCTCGGCGCCGCGGCCCCCCGCCCGTCGCCGGCCGACCCCGACGCCAACCCGGCGCCCGACCCGGACGCCATGGAGGAGGTCGCCCTGGCGGCCGGGGCCGGGCCCTACGCCTCGGCGCGCGCCATCTCCCACTACCTCCTCGCCCGCGGCGCCGCCCTCGCCGGGGACCTGGCGCGGGCGGCCGACGAGCTCCGCCTGGCCGTCGCCTACGATCCGGACAGCGCCGAGCTCCACGCCGCGCGCGCCGAGATCTTCGTGCTGCGCGGCCGGGTCGACGCCGCGCAGGAGGAGGCGGCGCGGGCGGTGGCGCTCGACCCGGAGGGGCGCGCCGCGGCCGCGGGGCACGTCCTGCTCGGCCGGATCCTGGCGGTGCGCCACGACGCGAAGGGGGCGCTGCGCGAGCTGCGCGCGGCGATGGAGATCGAGGCGGCGCTGCGCCGCGACGGGGAGGTGGCCGATCCCGCCGCCTGGAAGGTCGCCGCCGAGGTGACCGCGGCGGGGGGCGACGTCGACGGCGCCGTGCGCCTCCTCGAGGACGCGCTCGCCCGCGCCGGGAGCGACGGCGGCGGCCTGCGGGAGCTCGGCCGGTCGCTCGTCGAGGGCAAGGACCCGGCGCGCGCCGAGCCGATCCTGCGGCGCGCCGCCGAGGTGGACCGGGACGACGCCGACGCCTGGCGCCTCCTCGCGGCGGCGCGCGAGGCGCTCCACCGGCCGGCGGCGGCGCGCGAGGCCTGGCTGGCGCTCCTCGGCGTCGAGCCCGACGACGCCGACGCGCTCCTCGGGCTCGGTCGCCTCGCCCTGCGCGACGACGACGTCCCGGCGGCGCGGGAGTGGTTCGACCGGGCGCTCCGCTCCGGGGACGACGGCGCCGAGCAGCGCCTCCGGATCGCCTTCGAGTGGCTCGACGTCCGGCGGCCGGAGGAGGCGCTCCGGGTGGCGCGCGCGGGCCTGGCCGGGGCGCCCGGCGAGGCGCGGCTCCGGCTCGCGGAGGGGCTCGCGCTCCAGGCGCTCCACCGCTGGGACGAGTCGGCCGCGGCGCTGGCGCAGGTGCCGGTCGGCGCCGGCGACGCCTGGTTCTCCGCCCGCACGGCGCTGGCCCACTCGCTCTCGCGCGCCGGCCGCCACGCCGAGG
>JAJXSQ010000335.1 GCA_021784495.1 Myxococcales bacterium
GGGGCGGACGCTCCTGACGATCGACGGCCAGCCGGCCGCCTACCCGCTCGGAGGGCTGGCGGGGCGGCAGCGCTTCCTGGCGCTCGCCAGCGCGGCGGCGATCGAGCCGGCCGACGTCGCGCGCGCCGCCCGGCTCGGCGCGGCGGCCGCGCCGCCGGAGGGGCCGGCGATCTCGGTCGCGCAGGTCGACGTCGAGGTGCGGTGATCGGGGCCCGGCCGCGGCGGCGGGTGGGGAGGGTGGACGAGGAGCGGATGGTGGCGCACGCGGGGTGGCGCGCGGGGAGAGGCGGTCTCGTGGCCGCCGCGCTCGCGATCTGCGCGGGGTGCGCCGCGCCGGTCGCGGCGGGCGCCCCGGGGATCTCGAAGGGCGGGCTGGTCCCGGTGGCGATCCCCCCGGCGCGGCTCGCGGCGGCGCTCGCGCCCCGGCGGCTGGCGCTCCTCGTCGGCGACCGATCCTTCGACGACCCGGCCTGGCACCCCCTGCGCTTCCCCGGCGCCGACGCGCGCGACCTCGCCGCCGTCCTGCGCGACCCGACCCGCGGCGCCTTCGACCAGGTCGAGGTGCTCGCCGACGCGCCCGACCGGGCGGAGGTCCGGGCGGCCCTGGCCCGGCTGGCCGGGTGGAGCCGCGATCCCGAGGACACGGTGGTCGTCTACCTCTCCTCCCACGGCACGCTCGCGCGCGACGCCACCGGCCAGCTCCACCGCTACGTCGTCCTGCGGGACACCCGCATGGACGACATCCCCGGCACGGCGCTCTCGCTCGACGAGCTGGAGGGGGACTTCGAGCGGCTCCGCTCCCGCCGGAAGGTGCTGATCCTCGCCGCCTGCCACTCCGGCGGGGGCAAGTCGTCCCTGCCCGAGGAGCTCTCCCACGAGCTCGCGGGGATCAAGTCGGGCTTCCTCGTCCGGCCCATCGAGGAGGTCTCCCGGGCGAGCGCGGTGCTGGCGGCGAGCGACTGGGGGGAGACGGCGCGCGAGGACGAGAAGCTCGGCCACGACATCTACACCTACTTCCTCATCGAGGCGCTCCGGATCGGCGCCGACCGGAACGGCGACGGGGCGGTGACCGCCTCGGAGGCGCACGACTACGCGCGGCGCATGACCTACGAGTACACCGGCGGGCGCCAGCGCCCCACCGCCGAGACGTCGGAGGTGGGGGTCGATCCGATCGTGCTGGTCGGGAAGGTGACGCGGCCGGGGAAGCCGGAGCTCTACAGCTACGATCCGTCGCTCGACGGGTTCGAGGTCCGGGTGGACGGCCGGCCGCTCGCCGAGCTCCCCGGCGGGGTCGCCCTCGACCCCGGCCGCCACCGGGTCGAGCTGGCGAAGGGGGGCGGGCCGCCGGTCTTCGACGGGCAGGTGGCGATCGGGACCGGGCAGCGGATCGACCTCGGCGATCTCCTCGCGCGAGGGGAGGGGCGCTGGGAGCTCGGGCCGCGCTTCGCGCTCCTCTCGTTCCTCGACGCCCACAGCCGCCAGGACGTGCTCGGGACGGTCGGCGGGTTCGGCGCGACCGCGTCGCTCCGAGACTGGCCGGCCCGGGCGCTCGAGCTGGTGCTCGACGGCGCGGTCGCGGCGGGGCAGGGGGTCGACCGGCAGGCGCTCGGCGCCGCGGACTACAGCTACCAGGTGGTGACCGCCGGCGCCGCGCTCGCCTGGCGGATCGCCCCCCGCTGGCTCCACGGCGGCTCCTTCCTGGTCGGTCCCCGCCTCTCGGCCTACTGGCTCGACCGGCGCTTCACGCTCCAGCTCGCCCGGGCCCCGCAGCAGTACTTCACCGCGACGCCGGGGCTGCTCGCCGCGGCCGAGGTGCCGATCGGCGGCGGGTTCGCCGCCGGGCTCGAGCTGCACGGCGACTGGACGGTGGTGAAGGTGAACGGCCAGGATCGCTCGACCGCCTTCGGCGAGCTCCTCCTCGGCGTGAGCTACCGGTTCCAGTGAGGAGGAGGTGGCCGTCGATGAGGTCCCGGGGTCCAAAGCGAGGAGGAGGAGCCGTCATGGTGCGCCGGACCGGGGTCCCCAGGCTGCTCGCGCTGCTCGCCGCCGCGGCGGCGGCCGGCTGCGGCGGGGTGGAGAGCCCCGACCTCGCCCACGGCGCGGTGTCGGGGACGATCGTCGGGGCGCTCCCCGGCGGGTACGCCTACCCCCTCGGCCGGCCCGATCTCCAGGTGGCGGTCGCCTCCGACGGGCGCTTCTACATCGACGACGTCCCGGCCGGGAGCGGGTCGATCCTGCTCTTCGACGGCCCCCGGACCGACGGCACCCGGCGGGCGGAGCTGGTCCCGATCGACGTCGCCGGGGCCTCGGTGGCCTCCATCGTCCGGTACGGCGACGCCGCGCCGGCCGGCGACACCCCCATGGCCCTCGCCGGCGCGGTCGCGGCGACCGCGATCCCCGGGGGCGGCGCCGCCCTCGCCTCGCCGTCCTTCGCCGTCCAGGGGACCCCCCTCTCGGCGGTGGCGGGCGGAAACGCCGTCGCGGTGAGCCTCGGGCCGCTCCCGGCCGGCACCTTCCAGCTCTCGGCGACGATGGCCGGCTTCGCGACGGCCACCGTCCCGGCCGCCGTCGTCCCGGCGGCGACGGTCGGGCTCGCGGTCCCGCTCGACGTCGCGGCGGGGAGCGCGCCGGGCTGCGCCGCGGCCGGCGGCCTCTGCCGGAACGGGCTCCTGTGCGACGACGGGACGGGGGACTGCGAGGCCTGCCTCGCCGACGCCGACTGCGCGGCGCTCGGCGCCGGCACCGTCTGCGACCCGGCGAGCCACTTCTGCGCGCCGGCCCCCACCGGCACCGGCGCGCCCGTCTGCTCGACCTGCACCCTGAGCGCGCAGTGCGCGCCGAGCGGGACGCAGGCCGGCTTCTGCGAGATCGCGGCGGGCGCCGCCTCCGGCTACTGCACGCTCGCGGTGCAGGCCACCACCGAGGACTGCCCCGCCGGCTTCGACCGGCTCACCGACGCGAGCGGGACCCGCTGCGTCTACGCCGCCGGGTGCGGCGAGTACTTCGACGCCATGGGATCCGGCTGCTGGAGCGACGCCGACTGCGCCGCGTACACCGGGCTGGCCGCCCCGCACTGCCTGGGCGCGGACGCCGCGGCCGCGGCGCCGGGGTACTGCACCGCGGCCTGCGCGAGCGACGCGTCCTGCGTCGTCGACGGCTTCACCTGCGACCTCACCGCCGGTTACTGCGTGCGGAGCTGAGCGGGCCGCGGCGGCGCCTGCGCCGTTCCCAGGGGCGCCGCGGCGCGGTAGAAGGGGGGGCCGATCCTTCGACGAGGGGGCCTCCACATGAAGCAAGCGCCTGCGCTGGCACTCGCCCTGCTCACCGGGTGCGCCGCCGCCTCCGCGCCCGGCGCGCCGCCGGCCGCCCGCGCGGCGGGAGGCGAGGTCGCCCCGCCGGCCGCGGCG
>JAJXSQ010000336.1 GCA_021784495.1 Myxococcales bacterium
GGCTGGCGATCTGGCCGTCGCCGGTGCTCGAGCCGACCGCCGGCGAGCCCTGGCGCAACGTCGAGGTCGACTGCCTCCACTTCGAGTTCCTCACCCGCCAGCGGGCCTACGCGGCGCTGCGGCGCGCGCTGCGCGCGGCCGAGGGCACGGCGCCGCTCGCGGCGGTCGCCGCCCCGCCGCCCCCGGGGCCGGACCGGCCGGTGGCCCGGCCGGGCGCGCCTAGAGCGTCCGCTTCATCGTCAGCGTCGAGAGGACGAGCATGACCGCGGCGAAGCCGGCGAGCCAGAGGACGTGCTCCCCGGCGGCGGCGAGGTCGCCGCCGCGGAAGAGGATCGCCTTCAGCGCGGCGACGGCGTGGGTCTCCGGGTCGGCGACGGCGAAGGCCCGCAGCCAGGGCGGGAAGCTGGCGAGCGGGTAGAGCGCGCCGCTCGGGAAGAAGAGGATGATGTTGAGGAAGCCGCTCACCACCCCGCTCAGCCGGGGGTGGCCGGCCCGCCCGAGGAGCACCATCATCATCGCCAGCAGGCCGAGGGCGGTGAGCACCACCACCCCGGCGAGCGCCAGCCAGCCGAGCGGGCCGCCGTGGACCTTCGACCCGGTGAGCAGGAAGCCGATGGCCAGGACCAGCCCGCTCGAGCCGAGGGTCACCACGGTGCCGCTGAGGAGGACGCCGAGGTTCAGGTCGGAGCGGCGGAGCGGGGTCGAGAGGTAGCTCTCGTGGACCCCGAGGAAGCGGTCCATCACCACGTTGAAGGCGCCGGTGATCATGCTCCCCATGAAGATCGAGAGGACCACCACCCCGGGGATGAGCGAGGTGTCGTAGTCCACCCGCGGGAAGATCTCCTGCACCCGGACCTGGGCGTCGCCGAGGCGCGGCTCCAGCCGCGCGAGCGGCTGGCGGAGCGCGGCCGCGGCGCCGCTCACCGCCGCCTCGATCGCCGCCGCGCCGATGGCGTCCACGTTGTCGACGTGGAGGGCGACCGGGGCGGCGAGCCCGCGCGCGAGGTCGCGGGAGAAGTGGGGCGGGACGACGAGCAGGCCGGCCACGTCGCCGTCGTGCAGCCGCGCGAAGCCGGTGACCGGGTCGGCGACCGGGACCAGCACCACCGTCCGGGGGCCGTGCTCGATCGCCTGGAGGGCGCCGAGGAGCGCCCGGGCCTGGGGGCCGTCGTCCTGCGCCACCACCCCGAGCCGGAGCCCGGTGAGCGGCCCCTGGAGCGTGTTGCCGAGGATCACCAGGTAGAGGATCGGCAGGACGACCGCGGAGAGGAGGGCCAGCGGGTTGCGCCCGATCCGCAGGAGGTCGCGGAGCATGACCGCCCAGATCCTCACGGGCCCCTCCTCGGCGGGCCGCCCGGCCCGCGGGCCGCCGGCTCCTCCCGGAGCGAGCGGCCGGTGAAGTGGATGAAGACGTCCTCGAGGGTGATCCGGCTCAGGCTCGCCGAGGTCACCTCGACCGACGCCGCGCGGAGCGCCTCGATCACCCGGGGGAGGAGGGCCGCGCCGCCGTCGGCCCGGATCCGGACCCCCTGCGGGAGCAGCTCGAGGTCGCGGACGCCGGGGAGCGCCGCCAGGGCGGCGCGCGAGCCGTCGCCGGGCGGCGCCGCGAGCCCGAGGTCGAGCGTGTCGCTCCCCGGGACCGACGCCTTGAGCTCCTGGGGGGTCCCGAGCGCCACCACCTTGCCGTGGTCGACGATCGCCACCCGGTCGCAGAGCGCCTCGGCCTCGTCGAGGTAGTGGGTGGTGAGGGAGATGGTGATCTCCGAGCCGCGCCGGAGCTCGCCGAGCAGGTCCCAGATGACGCGCCGGCTCTGCGGGTCGAGGCCGATGGTCGGCTCGTCGAGGAAGAGGACCCGCGGCGCGTGGATGAGCCCCCGCGCGATCTCCAGCCGCCGCCGCATCCCGCCGGAGTAGGTCTTCACCAGGTCGTCGCGCCGGTCCCAGAGCGAGACCCGCCGGAGCAGCTCCTCGATCCGGGGGCGGCGCTCGGCGCGCCCGACCTGGAAGAAGCGGGCGTAGATGTCGAGGTTCTCGTGGCCGGTCAGGTCGAGGTCGGAGGTGAGCGCCTGGGGCACGACCCCGAGGACCCGCCGGGCGCCGTCGGGATCGCGCCGCACGTCGATCCCCGCGACCCAGGCCTCGCCGGAGGTGGCCGGGACGAGCCCGGTGAGCATCCGGACGAGGGTGGTCTTCCCGGCGCCGTTCGGGCCGAGGAGGCCGAAGAGCTCGCCGCGCCGGACCTCGAGGTCCACCGCGTCGACGGCGACGAGGTCGCCGAACCGCCGGGTGAGCCGCCGGGCGACGATCGCGTGCGCGGGGTCGACGCCGGCGCCGCTCACCGCCCCGGGCCCGATCCCGCCGCGGCGCCAGCCGCGGGGACGACCTCGGCGGTCATCCCGGGGCGGAGGGCCTCGTCGCGGTCGTCGAGCGCCGCCCGGACCCGGAAGGTCCGCAGGTCGGGGCGCCCCCGCTTCACGTCGCGGTTCACCGCGAAGCCGCCGAGGGCCCCGATCTCGATGACGTGGGCGCGGAAGGTCCGGCCCGGGAGCGCCTGGAGGCGCACCTCGACCGGCTGGCCGAGGCGGAGGTCGGCGAGCGACCGCTCCTCGAGATCGAGCCGGACCCAGAGCCGCCCCAGGTCCTCGACCGTCACCACCGGGGTCCCCGGCGCCGCCCACTCCCCCGGCTCGAGGTCGCGGTCCACGACCAGGCCGTCGAAGGGGGCGCGCACCTCGGCCTCGGAGAGCTGGACCCGCGCGGTCGCGACCGCGGCGGAGGCGACCGCGACCGCGCCGCGGGCGGTGGCCACCGCCGCGCGCGCCGCCGTCACCCGGCCCTGGACCGAGGCCTTGCCGGCGGTGAGCGACGCGAGCGCCGCCCGCGCCTCGAGGAGCCGGGCCCGCGCCGCGTCGAGCTGCTGGGCCGAGGCGGCGCTGCCGCGGACCAGCTGGTCGGTCCGGTCGAAGTTCGACTCCGCCTCGTCGAGCGTCGCCCGGGCCCGCGCGACGTCGGCGCCGGCGCCGCCGACCGTCGGCTCGGCCGCCGCCAGGTTGGCCTCCGCCTCGCGGAGCGAGATGCGCGACTGGTCGAGGGTGGCCTCGGCCTGCGCGACCTGCGCCTCGCGCTCGCGGGCGTCGAGCCGGGCGAGGAGCTGGCCGGCGCGCACCCGGTCCCCCTCCCGCACCGGGATGGCGTCGATCCGGCCGGCCACCTGGGCGGCGACGGCCGAGGTCGGGGCGTCGAGGAAGCCGCTCCGCGGCGCGGAGGCGGCGCCGCCGCAGCCGGCGAGGGCGGCGAGCGCCGCGGCGAGCAGGGGACCGCGCGGGGGCGTGCGTGGGGAGCGGGTCACCGGGCTCCTCCCGCGGGGCGCGCCGGCGCCGCCTTCTGGTCCACGAACATGA